>NZ_JADDYD010000003.1 GCF_015708155.1 Mycoplasma sp. 'Moose RK' | reverse complement strand
TTTTAACTTTGGTTGTGAATTTTGTTGTGTTTGACCAATTAGTGGACTTGTTCTTAAATTTACATCAGCAAAATCAGCATTATTTTCTGTTTGCTGTACTTGAACATCTTGAAATTGAGTATTTTTTGGTTGCTGCAATTGTTTTTGGTTAGAATCAAGAACTGTAACTGCATTTTGAGTCTGTGATGTGGTTAAAATTTTTTCTTGGTCAAACTGCAGCAATTTTATCTAATGGAAAATCCTTGACAATTTTTTGGTTATCACGAATTTCTGGAACAAATTCTAGTTTTGATATTTCAAACCTTGTTCCTTGAGGTACCTTATTTTTGATGTTTTCTTTATCAATGTTGAAAACAGCAAAACCGTTACTTTCAACTTTTTGCCTCTGCTGTTAATTCAGGATCATCCTGGGTTTGATTACCTAATTTTTTGAAGGTAATTTTCACTTTATTGTCAACTAAAAATCAGTTTTTGAAAACATCAAACACCATTCTAACAACAGCGCCATGTTTTTTAAACTCAATTTGTGAAATCAGTTCAGGCAAAAACTTCCTTTGCAGTTGTGCGGAATTGGCGCTGTTGTTGAGGTTAAAGTACCAAGAAAACCAACCGGAACACCATTTAGAAAAATATCAACAACTTCATAAACAGTGTATTTTTCTAAATTATCAAATTTAAATTTCAGAATTGCAAATTTATATTCCAGAGTCATAGGAAAAATCAGAACCCACTTCAGCGATTGCACCAGTTCTTTTTGATTTTACCTAACAATTTAATTTCATGACTTCTTGCTTGATAATTTTTGAAAAATTCTTTTGGATCCTTGATTTTTAATTCAAGACCAGCACTTGTGTCAGATAATGCAGTTTTATCAAATGTAACTTGTGCGCCTTGTGGCAATTGAATCAAATTAGGGTCAAGTTTAATTTCGGAAATCAATGATTTTGTTGCAAACAATTTCTTGTTTGTTTGTTCAACTTCAGTTTTATCAAAATTTACACTAATATTTCCAGTGTTTTCATCCTGTATACTTCGTCTTGTTCTTAATGAACGAGCTCTGCGAACTAATGTTTTTTTGTAAGCTTTAGATCTTTGACTTTATAACCAGTTGCTTCATCAGGTTTTCAATTATAAAAATTGCACGGTTGTTAGTAATTTCAACCTTAGAAGTTTTTAAAATACTATTTTGTCCTTGTGGTTTTTCAAGTTCATATTCTAATTCAGCCTCAAATTGATCATTTAAAATATTATCTTCAATAAAATCAAAAACAGTTGTTAATTCAACAGAGGTTTTGCTAATGTCCCTGTAAAAAATATTTTTAACTGTTACAGAA
Organism: Mycoplasma sp. 'Moose RK'; assembly: GCF_015708155.1. Classification (GTDB taxonomy): domain Bacteria; phylum Bacillota_I; class Bacilli_A; order Mycoplasmatales; family Metamycoplasmataceae; genus Mesomycoplasma. Next base: position 22,976 of record NZ_JADDYD010000003.1, on the reverse strand, counting down.
TTAATTTGCGTACTAAAGCTTTTCTTTTCTTGACTAATTTTAGTAGAAAATGGAATTGGATAGACTCCATTTCTACGAACAACAGAGACAGAGCTAATTTCGTATTTTGTTAGCTTGTCAAGATTATTTTGAAAATTAAAAGTTGCAGATGCTGCTGTTTTTTTGTTTCCTTGGGTTGATTCTTCAGCAACAACCTTGGCAGAGGTAAGTATTAATTTTCCAGTTTGCTTATTTATTAAAGTGATTGTAACAACTTGATCTTTTTTTAGTTTTAAAATTTCATTGTTTGAGTTAGTAAAATCAATTTTAATTTCAGCAGATCTTTGTTTGTCAGAGGAGTTATTTTCATTAATTTTAATGTCTGAAATTACAATATCAGTTGCAAATTTGAGTGTTTTTTGCTTTGAATTATCATCAATTTGGCCAATTTTTTTGTCCGGTGATGATGCAGCAACTGAGGACACAAATTCATCAACTATTTCAAATTTAGGACCAGTTTCAACATTTTTGTTGTTTGTATGAATTGCATTTTTAGCTAATTTAAGAAGTTTGATTTTAAAATCCGTTCCTTCATCAAGGTTTTCAAATTCAACTTCGGCTCTAAGTCTGTTGTCATCTAATTTAATGATTTTTACTTTTTTCCTTGTAATTGGAGTGCCTTGAACTTGCGTTGCTACACTAACAAATTTAGCAGCAGGATCTTCATCTTTTGTTATTTCAACTTCAATTTCCTTTTCAGCTAGATAATGATCCTTGATTGGATCAAAAAATATTTCAGCTTTAACAGAAGTTGATTTAATATTTGAATAAACAATGTTTTTAACTTCAATTTTGTCAACATTTACATAAAATGATTTTTTGTCTTCACTGCTTAAATCAGAATTTAAGTGAAATTGCGGAGCTGCACTGCTAAAATCATTTACTGAAACTAGTACATATTTTTGGTTTCTTTCTAGATTTTCAAAACTAAATTCAGCTGTAATTTTGCCATCTTCTTCTTTTGCTTGTGTTGTTGCTGTTAAAATTTCATTGGTTTGTGAGTTTTTTAACAAAAGGGAAATTGTTGGTTTTGTAGTGCTTAACAATGCTTTTTCGGCATCAGTAAATTCTAATTTAACTTTGACAGTTTCATTTTCGTTTTTTAAAACAGAAAAACTTTTTACTTCAAGTGAAGAATAAATTTTTTCATTTTTGTTATCACCTGATAAATCAGGTGAATAATTTTCAGCCTTTTTGAATTCAAAACCAACTGAAGTTTGGATATTTTTATCCTTTGTTAAATTAGTTAATTTACTAATTGTGTATTCAGAACCTGGTTTGATGTTGTTTGTAAATTCAAGATCTAAAACTAGCGAATCAGAAACTGTACCTGTGGCTTCTGCAGTTGAATTATCAGTTTTATTAATAAGTGCAACCTGAATTTGGTCATTTTTTATAAAATTATCTTTGATTGGATCAAAAGATAATTTTAGACCAATTTTGTTAAATTCTTTTTTAGTTTGTAAAACCTTAACAACACTTGCAGTTGTTGCAACTGTGTTAAAGTTTCGCTGTGCTGCTTTTTCATCTTCAAGATTTTCGCTATAATTTATTTTTTGTGAATCAACTAAAATTTGTGTAATTGTGTGATGACTTAATTTTTTAAGATTTTCAAGGTTAAATTCAGCAATATTTTTCTGTTCTTTAAACAAAATTTTTGCAGTTGCTGATGAAGTTGCTCCAGTTGCATTATTTTTAACAAAAATAATGGCATTTTTATCAGAACTATTTGGTCTTTTTCCAAAATTAGGATCAGAAATTCCAAAATCAACAGTGATTTTCGATGAATCTTGCTTAGGTTCGCTTTTAATTGCAGCTATTTTTGGTACTGTATAGAAAAAAGGTGGCAAGATTGTTTTTGTTTGATCCTTTTGATCAAAATATTCAAAAGTAAGGTTTTCTAGACCTTTTTCTTGTTCAGGATCTGATTCAAGACCAACAAAAGTGTATTTTTTTCCTGGTTCAAGATTTACCAGCTCCACTTTTAAACGATTATTTTTAATTTCATGGTAAGAATTGCTTGGATAAGCAACAATTTTATTAGTCTCATCTTTAAATTTTGCCTTGAATTTAAGACCGTTGAGAAAATTGTTGAAAACTGGATCAAAATAAATATTTGCAGTTGCTGTTTTTTCAGTAATTTGATCAAAATTAGAACCTAAAACTTTTACTCTTTGGAAAGCAGTGCTAAATTCTGCGTCTAAATTAATGATGTTTTCAAGGTCAAAAAGGTTTGATTTTCCGATCACCTCAAGGTCAGCAACTTTGTATTTTGTCTTTGGATCCAAATTATCAAGTTTAAAATGAAAAAGCAATTCATCCTGAGTCAAGGTAAAATTTTCATCTTGTGATGCAAGGTTAATGTCAATTGTTTTTGATAGATTGGTAAAACCTGGTTGACCAAAAATTAATTTTGCCTTAAAACTTTGACTGTTTGAACTTTGTTTGTAAATGCTGTTTTTAAAATCGCCGGAAATTACAACATTTACTTTGGCACTTGTTTCGGTAATTTCTGCAAAATCAATCTTTGAAACAAAATATTTGGTGAAAAATTCATCAAAATTAAGACCTTGATCAGATTTTTTGTTTTGATCATATTTAATTGCTACTGCCAGATCAGGATAACCTTCAATTGTAATTTTATCAAGTTTGTAAGTTGTTGATCCAGAAAACTCGTTTAATTCAAATCTAATTTCAGAACCTTCAGCAATTGCGGGTCTTGAAACATATTTTTCACTCGGATCGCCTTTTTTATAATAGTGTAAAACAAGATTTTTATCATTAAGAAAAGAAGAATCAAGACCAAATCCAAGAGTATATTCAACTTTGGAAGCAGTGACCCTTGGTTCTAATTTAATAAAGGTTTTTAAATCAGAAATTGATGTAACAAAATTTCTTTTTAAAGAAGCAACTTCAAGTTGGTTAATTCACGGAATTGTAAAATAATTGTAACCATCTTTTGCCTTTGCAAAAACAGAATCAGGAACTTGGGACTGCAAAACTAGACGATTTAGGTTATATTTTGTTGCATTTGTTAACTCTTTGGGAGTTAAATTTATTTTGTAAGTATTTTCCTTTTCTGTCTTGATGAATTTTGCCAAAGGAGGGATAACAGCGGTGTTATCAAGGTATAAAAATGCAGTTGTTTTTGTCAAATCATCAACAGATACAACTGTTAGTTCAATATTTGCATAAGTCGCACCAACTTGAGTTTTTGAATCAACAATTGCCGCTGGAGTGTAAAAATTTTTCACAAAAGTATCAGAAAAATCCACTTTTGCTGAATCAAGTTCAAATTTTGTAATATAATATTTTGACCCAGGGTCAAGATTTTTAAGATCAAATGTTACAAGATTGCTTAGAAAAGTACCAGAAGTAGTGAATTCTTTGCCTGTCAAAGCATTTTTATAAAACATTTTAATTACTTTGTTTTCCAAAGAAACACTTGGATCCAAATTTTGGAAAGTAATTGTCATTCTTTTTTGCTGATAAGACAAATTTTGGTCAATCAAAGATGCAGCAATTACTCTTATTTTTCCAGTTGTTTGCTCAAAAAGTGACTTTTTGGCTTCATTTCCTTGCCTTTTATAATCAATTTCTGAATCAAGGGCAATTTTTTGCATTGGCACAAGCGGAATTTGACTTGTATTTTGTTTGTCAATGTAGCGAATTGCGCTAATTCGGTAATCAAGACCAGGATAAAGATTTTTTAAGTTAAATTCAGCAACACCATTTTTAACAACACTTGAATCAACGTAGGATGTGTGTGTGTGTGTGTCGCTTAACTTGTCTTCAAGATCATTTGATTGATTCTTAAGGACATAATAATACTCAAGGGCAACTTTTTTACCTTCAAGGTTAGCGCTTTCATCAGCAAATTTAAGTGAAACTGACGCTGTTGAAGGTGTTTTTGTTTCAAAATTAATTGTACGAACTGCTGGCGGGGTATCAACAAAATTTACAACATTTTCACCAAAACTAATGACTTTTTTGGCAGCAAAACGTTTTTGATTTTTTGCATCAAGGTAAACTTTTAAATAGTAACGTTTTCCAAAATTAAGACCATCATAATTTGAATTAATTTTTCATGAACGAGAAAAATCATCATAAGTTGCTTTGTGAGAAGTGACTACTTGTTTTCCTTCTTTATCCAAAGTAAAATCAACATTTAAATCTTGATAATTTAGCTTGTAAGCATCAAAATCACTGAGCGCAAATTCGAGTTCATAAGCAGCATTGTCACGATTGATGTGCTTGAAATCAACAATGTTGTATTGTAAGGTATTTCAAGTTTTCATCAAGAATGGTAAAAAACCAAGTGATCCAATTGAAAGTCCACCAAATGCTAAAAATGAAAGAATAATTGCACGTTTTTTTGTTTTGTTTAAAGTTTTTTTTGCCTTTTTTGTTATATCTGCCATTTTTGCTCCTTGAATTTGAAATTTTGTCAATAATATTATTTATAAATTAATATACTAAAAATCAATAAATTTAAACAAAAAATTAATGGTTGTTAAAAAATAAAACCATTAATTTTTTAAGTAGTAAGTAAGGATTTGAAAATTAATAATATTGGATAGTACAAGGTAAATTATACATTATTTCCCTTTTTCTTTTGTTTTTTTTTTTTTTTGTATAATAAAAATTGAACTTGCTAAATATTACTATCAAAAATATCAAAAAACTTATCTTTTGTCATTAATAACTAGAATTAGTTTTCTAGTTATGTTTTTATTTTTAATTAGTAAAAAAAGCTTTGATAGCGAGGTAAAATATGAAAAAAGAACTTAAAACCAATCAACAAAGTGAAAAGAAAATAAATGTCCATTTAACTCGTAAATTACTTGCCAGCAGTGGTTTTGTGACTGGAGCCGTGGTTTCTTTGTCGCCTTATCTTGCAAAAATTATTACTCCAAAAACAATTTATGTTCAGGATTTTATTGCTGAAAATGTTACTGCAAATTCTGGTGATTTTAGCTTTAAATTGCAAGGTAAAAATAAAAAAGACACAAATTGAGTTAAAAATGCTGATCTTGAGCTTATTTATATTAATCAAGAATCACGTGCTCAAATTAAAACCAAGGTAAAATATAATCCTAAAACTGACAGTTTCAGCACTTATTCTGACAATTTGCTTGGTGGTTCAATTTATAAATTGCAATTAGTGGCAGCAAACAACCCTCGTTATTATTTTAGTTTTTCAAAAACTGCTAATTTTTTCTCAACTAAAAATAGAGTAGAAAAGTTCAGCCATTTCGATCAAGGCAATAACACAATTGTCAACCTTGATTTATTTGATTCACAATCATTGTTGCAAGGCGCTAATTTAATTCTTTATTATAAAGAAGTTGGGTCTGACAAAATTCATAGCGCGAATGGAAACTTAGTCGATAATCTTGAAGGCAAAACTGCAAGTTTTGTGTTAAAAAACTTGGAAAAATCAAAAAAATACGAGATTGTTAACACAAAATATTATTTTGATGATCCTAATTCAACTTTTGATTTAGAAATTTCACCTTTAGCAAACAGATATTTTTCCCCAAGTCCAATTGATGGCAAAATTATTAATTTAAACCAAAAATCCTATGGTTTAAATTCTGCTTTAGTTGAAATTTCCCTTGCTTTTAAAAATAATGAAACTAAATTAGACCCAAAAGCAAAAATTAATCTTGAATATTATTGAAAAAATGAGGCCAATGAGTACCAATTTGCAGTTGCAAATAATATTTCTTTGATTATTGAAAACCAAAAAGTTTACGCAAATCTTGACTTAAAGCAAATTCCTGGAGGTGCTAAATTCTGAATTTCAAGAATTTGGGACAATACTGGTTCACTATCAATTCGTGTTAATGGTGACCTTTCCTTTATTTCTGCACCAGAAATTGCCCGAATTAAAACAATTGTTGATGGGAATAATTCTTCAAATTTTGATATTAAGTTCAACGACCAATCATTGATGCTAAATGGTCAAAATGTAAAAATTAACTTTTTTGCCGATAATGCACCTTCAAAATTATTTTCAACTACTGGACTTGTTGTTGGAAATAAGCTTTTATCAACAGCGACTAATTTGCCAAAAGAAACCCATTTTACAATTTCATCATTGGAATTATTAAGTAATATTACTAATTTTTCTGAAGATGGCAGCAAAAGCACAAACCAAATTTTCTTTTCGAAAAACTTTGATGAAAAGCAAAAAAAATTCTTTACACAAGCAACAAGTGCCCAAATTGAGTCAATTAACATTGACAAAGTTGCAGAAAATTTTGCCCGTGTAAGCATCATGTTAGATTCAGTTGATGATTTTATTAAAGACAAAATCGCTACATTATATTTTAAAGTTGCTGGTTCAAGCAACCTAATTAAATCACAGGCCCAAGCCTTTAAAATCAATGATAACAAATTAGTACTAACTTGAGACTTAATTAACCTGGAAGCAGGTACTAATTATGTAATTAATTCAATTGGAATTGCTGATTCCAAAGCAGAATATGTGAATAAATTATACTTGAATTTTGGACCTAACATCAGCGCCAATAAACTTAATTGAACAACTTTGCCAGCTGTTTCATCAATTAATTACACCCAAAAATCAGATACTTCAATTAATTTAAACATTGCAATTAAAAACATCAATAAAACTCTAAAAAAAGCAAAAATTACTTATCTTGAATTAAAACCAGGCGGGCAAACAAAAACAGTTGATGCTGAAATCCAAAATAATTCAATTATTGCCAATCTTGAAGTAAGCAACCTCCAAAAAGGTCAAGATTACCTAATCAAATCAATCGAAATTGATGATTATGCATCATCAAAAGGTGATTCTGATATTCTAAAAGTCTCAAAATCAATTACACAAGCGCAAAAAATCTTTGGTGTGCACGCGCCTTTAGTGTTAAATAAAATTGAAAATATTAAAGAAGAACAAACAAAAGCACAAATTAAAGTTACTTTTAGTCCGCAAACATACAACAAAATCGGTAATAACAAAGTTGTTTTATATTACACTCTTGCAGGAACTTCCAAACTTTTATCAGTTTCAACTGATAAAACAAGTCAATCAGGTCAATCAGGTCAATCAGGTCAATCAGGTCAATCAGGTCAATCAGGTCAATCAGGTCAATCAGGTCAATCAGGTCAATCAGGTCAATCAGGTCAATCAGGTCAATCAGATAATTCATTAACTTTTTCAATTGATAATCTTGAAATTGGTTCTAAATACAACATAAATTCTGTGGTAATTCAGCAACAATTTGATTCAAATGACCCAAATGAAACTGAAAAAATTACTTCAGAAAGAAATATTTTATTTGGCGATCCAGGCGATCCTTCAAATAAATTTGATGAAAAACAAGCGCACTTTTACACCACAAGCGCAATTATTGAACTAGGTTACGATAATTCCTATGAGCAAAGAGTGATTGCAACTTTTATTCTTGCTGATGCAAAAGGTGAATACAATGGCAAAACTGCAAGATTAACTTATAAATTAATTAAGAAAAATAATTCTGATAATGAAGCACAAAGTGCTCAGGAAAAGCAAGGAACAATTGAAGCTCCTGTTGTTGGATCACGAATCCGCTTTGATATCACAAACTTATACAAACAAGGAATTTACCAAATTGATGAAAAATCCTTGGAAATCATTGATAAAAATCAACAACCTGTGGCGACAACTCAATTTAGATCACGAACACGTCGTGATCTAAATTCAACTAATTTCCAAAATGTTCAGAATCAAAAAATAACTATTCCTTTCAAGGATAAATTGCTTGATCAAGAAGACAAAAAACAATTTGAAACTGTTCCAAAAACAGCAAATGTTACTGCTCTAAAATTACTAGAAAGAACAAAAAACACAGCAAAATTCGCAGTTAATTTTGAAAAAGAATTCAAAATTAACAACAAAACTAATAGTGAAAAACTTGATGATTTCTTAAACAAACATAAATTAAAAGTTCGCTATAAAAAATACAATGGCGATGATGTTATTCGCGAAGAGGTAGTTCAAGCAACAAAGAATGTTGAAACTCAAAAAGTTGAATTTGAACTAACACAACTTGAAAATGGACAGCAATATGTTATTCTTGGTTTTGAACATGTTCTTGATACTGAAACTAACGGTTTAAAACAAAAAGTTGATATTTATCTTGATGAACTTGATTTTTACAAAGACCAAATAATTGCAACTTCACCTGTTGTTAAAAATATCGAAATTGACACCTCAGTGGAAACAGTAGCGAAAGTAAAGTTGGTGCTAAAAGATCAAGGAAGATACACTGTTGGTAAAAAGGTTACTGTTGAAATTGAAAAACAACCTGATAGTGAACAAAAAAATCAACAAACTGAAACAATACAGGAAATCACTAAACTTGAGCAAGTAAGTTTGAACGGAATTTATGAGTTTACATTTACAAATTTAGCCAAGGCCCGAAAATACAAAATTAAAACAGTTAAATTTGAAAAAAATCCTGCAACACACAATAATCTTTTGCCAATAATTTTTTCAACTCGTTTCAAAAGAAGTCTTGATCCGGTTTTTGTCAATGTTCAAAGTCAAATTCAAGAAACTGAAGAGGAAATTGATGTCCTTGAAACTTCAGCAACGACTTTAGAACAGGCAAAATCTTTTGTTACAACAGCACAAACTGGAAAAATAACAAAAATCGATATTGAAAGTATTCAAACTTCAAGTTTAACTTTAAAATTAACTTTTGATAAAATTGACAATTATTTAACCTCAAAAGAAATAACTTTAAATTATAAAAATTTATCAAATGAAAGCTTGTTTAATACAAGTGAAGCAACAATTGATGCAGAATCGAAAACTGTAAGTTTTCAGTTAGATGGTCTAAATCCAGGCGACAAATATATAATTGAATCCTTGGTTTTAAAAGGCAAAACAACAAATATTAGAAATAATCTAGGTCTTGTTAAGGATAAATTTACATTTATTTTTGACAAATCACCAAAAACTGAAGCTGGTTTTGAAAAACAATTTTTCTCACCAACGCCAAATCTTCAAGCAATCAAAACAACTTCAACTTCTGAAACTTCAGCAAGAATTGTTGTAAAAATAAATGATAAAGCTGCAAATTGAAACAATAAGTATTTGAAAATTAAGCTTGAACAAAAAAATAGTTCATCTGGTCAAAACCAAAACACTTTTTATGAGGCACAAATTGCTAATGGGATTGCCATTTTTGAAATAAATGGACTACAAAAAGCAGGAAATTATGAAATCAAGGAAATGAAAGTAATAAGTCAAACTCAAAAAGTTCAGACTCAGAATGAAAATGAAGTTGCAGGATTTGAACAACAACCACAAACAAACTTGATTCAAAAGGAATTTACTCTTGATGCAGAATCTGCGACAATTGTTGATGTCTCCTATAAATCTGATAATAATAGCGCAAATGTTACAATTAAATTTGATCCTTCAGAAACTTTTTTAACAAGTCAAACAAACACACAAATTAAAAGACAGTTAAAATTTTATTTCCAAAATTCACAAACAGGTCAAATTATCACTGCTCAAAAAGAGTTTTCACCTTCAAGATCAAGAAGAAATACGCAATTAACTTCAGCGCAGCCACAATTGACTTTAGATATCAGCAATCAAGCGCTAACTCCAGGAAGTTTATATATGCTTACAAAGGTTGAAGATATAACTTCTCAGGTCGAAAATGCACCTAAAAGACTAAAAACTTTTAAATTTGCTGATCAATCACAAACAAGTAATAATCAGCAAACAAGTGTGCCAGAAGTTATTAATAAACTCTATTTTGCAACCAAACCAGAAATAATTTCCTATTCAATTAATAAGGTGACTGAAACCAAATATGTGGCTAATTTCACTATCAAGGATCCACTTGCCGGACGAAAAGATAATCAGGGCGGGTTTGAAAACCGTAGTGTTAAAATAAAACTTAAAAAAATAACTAGTGGAAATGGTGAAACCACTGCTGAAATTGTTGAAAAAGAAGCAACTGCAAAAAATTCAAAAATTAGTTTTGAATTAGAAAATCTTGAAAAAAATGCTACTTATGAGTTAGAAACCGTTACCTGGTCAAGCGAAAATGATCAAACTGTTAAGGAAAGCACCCAAAAAACTGATTTTGACTTTGCGGTTAAACTTCAAGATTTGTCAACAAACACCAAAATTGAAGGATCTATTGACGGAAATGGGGAGAAAGAATTTGGTCAAAGTTTTATTATCAAACCCGATTCAGCTAAGATCATCAGGATTGAAAAGCATGATAAAAAAGATAATTCAGCAAGCATTGATGTTATTTTTGATCCAAAAGACAAATATTTAGGTCACAATGATTTTAAAGATAAATTAAAATTAGTTTATTATAAAATTGGTGATCACAAAGAATTTGAAAAAAATTTAAGTTTTGTTTCTATATCTGACACTGAAATCAAATTTAGCGCTAGTTTAACAAGCCTTGAAGGCGGAAGCGGCTATCAAATTATCAAAATTAAAAATGAAGCAGCTGCTTCAGCTCGACGTCGAAGACAAGCAACACAACCAGTGTCACCAATTAACTTTTATTTTGATGAAGCAAAAGTTCATGAAGAAAACAAAAAATTTGCTACTTTGCCAATTGTTAATTCAATTCTACAGTTTAGAAATGAAAAAAACCCCGAAAATTACGATTTTCTTTTAACCTTAAAAGACGTTGGTGAAGTTTTTAAAAACAAAAAAACCATTAAGGCAAAAATTAAATATAAAAAAGTAGCCGATGGTAAAGATGCAAAAGAAACTATTCAAGAAGTTGAGGCTGTGCTAACAGGGCCTTCAACTTCAGCGCAAGCCCTTGGTTCTGACAAAACCTCTCCTGAAGATGATCTAAACCAAAACACAACATTTAAATTCACGCTGACTGATCTTGAACCTTTTACCCAGTATTATATAACTAAAATTGCCTATGATGCAAATAATAATGTGGATCAAGTCTTTAGTAAACCAGATTTTTCAAACTCAGAAAATGAGGGTCTATTTAAATATTCTACTGAAGCCAATGAAAAAAGGGCATTTTTAACATACCCTGCAAAAGTTGAAGTAAAATCTGTTGAAATCAAACCAGATTTTAGTCAGAACCAGGCAAAATTAACAATTAAATTTGATGAAAAGTACAAAGCCTTCTTAGAAAAATATAATAAACTAAAAGTTAATTATGTCAATCCCAAAGGTTTGGGACAAACTGTCGAACTTGATAAAAATAATTTTATCTCAAACCTAAATGTTGTAGATGGTGGAAAACAAGAGCCTAGTGTCGAAGTAACAATAAACAACATTAGCGAACCAGGTAAATATGTTGTTGACTCACTTGAATTTGCTGATGAAAAAGATCGAGTATCAGAATTATTCAAAAATCTTGATCTTCCGCCAGTTAAAATTGATGAATCAGTTACTATTGCCAAAAGAAGTTTTTATACAAACACCAAAATAATTGCAATTAGAAGAAAAAAAATATCTGAAACATCAGCTGTCATTGAATTAGTAATTGATGACCCTAATGGTTCATTTATTGGCAAAAAAGTAAAAGGAACATTTAAGTCAAATCAATCGCAATCAAATGAATCAACGCAAACGATTGTAGCGGATGCACTGGGCAAAACCTCAAAAGTTGTTTTTCAATTAAACAACCTTATTAAAAATACACAATATACAATTGAAAAACTAATTTTTGAACAAACTAATGCAAATGGGAGCGCTGCCTCTGGAGGTGATGCATCTCAGTTTAAAAATCAAGAGCAAATCCAATTTGATGATGAAAAAATCAAAGAAGAAGCACAAAAAGATTCTAATTTGGTTACATCAGCTGAAGAAATTAAAAAATTCCAAACCACCTTTGAAACTGCAAAAGCTTTGGGGATCACTTATCAGTTAGATAATTCAACAACACAAAAAGCAAAACCCTGACAAAAAGCAAAAGTTCGGGTATTCTTCTCTCAAGATGACAAACCCTTACAAGAAAGGTCAACCAAATTAAAACTAACATATAGATCCTCAAAACAAGGGATTTCAAAAACAACTTCAAAAGCAGTTGATGCACAGCTAGTAGCAACTGGAAATGTTGCTACGCAAACACAGGATTGAAAAAATCACCAACCTGATAGAGCAACTTATTATTATGAATTTGAACTTGATAATTTGGATGCAGGTGCAAAACATACAATAATTGGTCTTGAAGATGAAAATACTGCTTCTAACCAAAAAATTAAAATTATTGTTCCTGACCCGTTGGCCCCAGTTCCGGTAAAAGTTCAGGCAACTGCAACTGCTATTTCCTCGTTTAGTTTTACAACTGCTCCTTTAATTACAAAACTTTCTTATATTCCACAAGAAAAACAAATTAAATTAATTCTTGAAGTTGAAAACTCCCAAAAATATGATTTTTCAAATCATAGCGCCACAATTAAATATAAAAAATTGAATAATAAAAATGACTCCTACGGTTGAGAAGATCCTAGCAATAAGGCAAGTCAAACTTCTCAAAGTGGCACTTCAAATACAATTACTGTAAAAACACTTCAGCAAAGCAATGCAAATGAAGAAAATTTTGGACTTGTTAATTTAGAATTTGATCTTACAGATCTTGAAAAAGGTTCTTGATATTTAATTGATGAAATTAGTTTAACCCCAAAAAATGGTGGGTCTGCAACCCCTTTAAGTCTTTATCTTGATAAGGAAAAAATTGAACCAAGTGACAAAAAAACAGCAACTACTGAATCAGAAAAATGGCAAACAATTGTAAATACAACAATTGAAACCACAAAAATTACAACCGCAACAACTTCAACAACTGCTAGTGCAAATATTAATGTTAATGGACAAACAAAAAACACCCTTGAATTAACTTCTGGTTACTTTAAAATTAGCCTTGATCCTGGTGATCTAAATTTCCTAAAAGATAAATACAATATCCAATTAGAACTTGAATCAGTAGAGAAAAAATTATTTTATACTGAGAAAAAAGATATAACTACTTCAGCAGCTTCAGGAACACAACAAGCTGAAATCGTCCTTGAAGCCAAAGGTTTAATCCCTGGAGATAAATATACAATTAAAGATTATATTTTTACACTTAAAGAAGGTGTTCAAAATAATTTTGCTGTGCGTTTGCCACAAAGATTAACAGTCACACCACCAACAAATAATAGTACTATTGAATTAAAAACAGCAAATGCTGTCAAAGCAATTCAGTATGAAGCAGTTTCAGAAGGTCAAACCGATGTTACTGTTGAATTTTACAATAATAATGGTGAACTAAATAATCAGCAAATAGAGCTAAAAGCTAAATTAGATGAACAATTTGGGAATAAATATCTGCCAAAAACCTGAAAAACCACTGACAAAGAGGTGAAAAAAGAGGAAACACTGACTGCAACACAAACAAAAGTTAGCACCTTAAAATTTTCAATAAACTCTAATCTTAAAAAGGCAAAACAGTATATAATTGAATCTATTAAAAAGAAAAATGGTTCTTCTGATATTCAATTTGACACTCCAATTAAGGACCAATCTTCAATTCAACGAAAATTTTATTCAAAAGCTGAAAATGCAAAATTAGTTAAAACTGAAATAAAGGATGTGACAACTGATTCTGCTGAAATTAAATTAGTATTTGACAAAGATGATGCTTTCCTAAAAGATGATCTTGTTACCCTTTATCTTGAAAAAACTGACCAATCTCAATCGATTGGTTCAACAACAACTATTAGAACTTCGACCCAATCTGGAGATGGAAGAGGGAGAGGTGCTCAGCAGCAACAAGAGCAACTTGAAGCTACTTTTAGATTTAATAATGTTCTTGAACCAGGGCGAAAATACACAATTAAAGCGCTGACTTCCAAAACTGTTGATCTAAAAATTGATGAAAAATCAAAAGTAAAAAATCCTAATCTGACTTCTGGATGGAAAACTGCTGCTAAACTCCGCAAAAAACGTTCTACTAGTTCTAGTTCTGTCACCCTTGATTTTATTACACAGCCACTTATTAGTAATATTGAAGCAAAACAAATTGATGATGATTCAGCAACAATCAAACTAGAAGGATGGACAAAAGACCTGAATGATGCAGGTTTAACACCTAAATTCACTGCAACTAAACAACAACAACAACAACCAAATAATGGTCAAAAAAAATCAAATCAATGCACAGGTTCAAGTCAAAGTTGCCTTGAATTTAAATTTAGTGGTCTTGAGCAATACACTGAATACAAAGATTTAACTTTGAAAATTGAAAAATCCTCATCATCTTCGGGTGGTGGCAATCAAAATCAACAAAACGCTCCTTTACAAGATCTTACAGTAGAATTTGTCCCAGAAATTCAATCAGGGGCAAAACAGTTTTTGCGTAAGTTTCGGACAACAGCAAAGAATTTAAGCCTTGCTACTAATAACCCCGTAACATTAAAACCCCTTTCTACTTCAATTGTAAATATTGAAATTGAATTAAAAGATGAAAAGCAAGCTAGTTCAATTGCTGATGTTCCTTTTGTACTAAAATATAAAAAGATTTTTCCAACTGTTTTTGCTGAAAGTATTGAAAATACTTCACTTCCTGTTTTAATAAATACAAAAACCAAAAAATTAACTTTTAATATTTCAAATCTTGATCCGGGTGCTATTTATGAAGTAACTAGTGCTGAGCCTCTTGATGGTGCAGTTAAAGACAATCATAAAATAAGTGGTCTTAAACCAACTGAAGAATTACTTAAATTTCTTAAAGATGTTGAAGGATTACCTATTAAAAAAAGTAGTCCTGATAAAATTTACTTTGCACCTTTGAACATTCCAGTAAAACTTGAAAGTGGATGGTCACATCCAATCAGATATGATTATTATGAAGGTGAACAAATTTACATTAAATTTAACAAGGAAGCAGCAACGGCAATTAATACTGAGTGACTTAAACAAAATTTAAAATTAAAGTTGATTCCTAATCAAAAAAGTAGTACTAGCTCTGACAGTGATTATCAAGAAGATTTTAGTAGCATTACTAGTTATACCCCTTCAATGAAAGGAAATTTCAAGTATTATTTAACTCTTTCAGATCTAAAATGAAATCCTGAAAGTCAGATTGCTAGTTTAAAATTACAACCCAAAACTCTTAAATCTGTAATTGGAGCTAGAGTTGAAATTATTATTAAAGATGTTGAAAAATATCATTTTGATCCAACAAATTCTTCATCTTCATCTTCATCTTCATCTTCATCTTCATCTAATCCACAATCCGTTATTTTCCGTCTTACCTCACAAGCAGCAATGGTAACGCCGACAAATGTTGATTATATGAATCCAGGACTTATAGGATTTAGTTATGCAATTTATGATCCAAATGATTTAATTCAACCAACCGGAAAAGATTATAATCCTTTTGGTGAGTTTCCGCACTTAACCCCTTATAAAGAACAAGATTGGTTGAAGGTTATTATTAATGATGGTGAAGATGATTCAAAGTCTCAACTACATCTTTGACAACCCGATGATAAGATCTACAAAAATACTGGAAATGCAAGGAAATGAAGTGATATTCAAACTCTTAAAGTTCCAGAACCGCCAGTGGCAATCAGGACAAAATTAGATGTAGGAAAAAACATTAAATATTTAACACTTTATTGAAAAATTAATTCTAATACTGGCTATTTTCATTTACCACAAGTTTTTCAAGATGCAAAAGCACTTTTCTACCAAGCAGGAAAGATTGTTAATCTGCCAATTTCCTTACAATTAAAAACAAAATCAAAGGATTCAATCCAAAATCTTTATTCATTTGTGCCAAATTCTCCTTATGGAACGCCAGGGCATGTTATGCCTTATTCTAGTTCAGCACAACCTCATGATGCTATTTCAATAATAGATGAAGGAAATAATTACTGAAACGAATGAGGATCTACTACAAGAAAAAATCAGGAATTAATTCCTAGAATTAATAAATTTCCAAAAAACATCTCAAATGTTTTTTGATCTGCACCTTCCTATGGTGAATGAACTACTAATGATAGTGAATTAAATAGAATATTTTATCAAAATAGGGCTATACCACGATTAACCGCTAATTCAAAAACAACTGATTTGCAAATTCAAACAGGTATTGGTGCTGTTTCTTGAGGAACTCGATATTCAGGTAAAAAATGAAAAATTATTTATGTAAAAAATAAAGAAGGAAAAACATCGCAACCAGGAATTGAAGAAACACAAGCTAGTTGGGACTATTACAATCAAAAAACAAAAGCCGAACGCTTTGTGAATTCAGATGGAACTTCTTCTTGAATTATATCAATGAATTTGGATGGTAGTGGAAACATTCACAAGCCATTACTCTACGATCCATTAAATTATTATGATATGCTAGGGCCTTTTAAACCTCCTGAATTACCTGAAAATTAAAAAAATTTGCAAAAAATTGTTAGAAAAAATTATCTGGGTTTTTTATACTAATTTATAAAATAATTGTTATAATTATTTTTTAATTTACAGAAGAATATTCTTTTGATACAACCGAAATGGTTGTTAGCTAAATAAAAATCATGCTGTATTTCAGCACTTTAAAGGGGAAAATGCCAACTATATCGCAATTATCTAAAGGATGCCGTGTTAAAAAAATCGGTAAATCCAAAGTTCCAGCGTTGAACACACTTTTTAACTCATTGCATAAAAAAGAACTAAAAATAAGTTCACCTTTCAAGCGTGGAGTTTGTACTCGTGTTGCAACAATGACGCCGAAAAAACCGAATTCAGCCCTTCGAAAATTTGCCCGTGTTAAACTTTCAAATGGAATTGAGGTTAATGCTTACATTCCTGGCGAAGGTCACAACTTGCAAGAGCACTCAATTGTGCTAATTCGCGGTGGGAAAGTAAAAGATTTGCCTGGGATTCGTTACCATATTGTTCGTGGAACTCAAGACACTACTGGTGTTGCAAAAAGGGCACAAGGTCGTTCAAAATATGGTGCTAAAAAACCGAAAAATAACAAATAAAATTTGTTAAAAGACAAAAAATGAAAAGATTTTAATTTTCAAAAGGAGTAAAAATGTCACGAAAGAAACAAGCACCAATTCGCGAAGTGCTATCAGATCCAGTTTTTAATTCCAAATTGATCACAAAAGCAATTAATTGTGTGATGCTTGAGGGAAAAAAAACTACAGCCCAAAATATTCTTTATTCATCTTTTAAATTGGTTGAACAAAAAACTGAAAAAGATCCGCTTGAAGTTTTTCAGCAAGCAGTTAAAAATGTTACTCCACTTGCTGAAGTTCGTTCTCGTAGAATTGGCGGAACAAACTATCAAGTGCCAATGGAAGTTCGCTTGAAGCGTCAACAAACTTTGGCTCTTCGTTGATTAATCCTTTTTGCCCGTAAACGCAACGAAAAAACAATGGTTGTTCGTTTAGCGAATGAAATTATTGATGCTTATAACAAAACTGGTGGTGCCTTTAAGAAAAAAGAGGACACCCACAAAATGGCTGAAGCAAACCGCGCTTTTGCTCACTTTAAATGGTAGGATTTTGTTAATATGTCTCGAAAATTTGAACTTAAAGATTACCGCAATATTGGAATCATGGCTCATATTGATGCCGGAAAAACAACAACGACTGAACGAATTCTTTTTCACACTGGTAAAATCCATAAAATTGGTGAAACCCATGATGGCGTTAGCCAAATGGACTGAATGGAGCAAGAAAAAGAGCGTGGAATCACAATTACCTCTGCAGCAACGACCGCTTTTTGAAAAGGAAAAAGAATTAACATTATCGATACACCCGGTCACGTTGATTTTACTGTTGAGGTTGAACGTTCATTGCGAGTTTTAGATGGTGCAGTTGCTGTTTTGGATGCTCAATCGGGAGTCGAACCCCAAACTGAAACAGTTTGACGCCAAGCAACAAATTATCATGTTCCCCGTGTTGTTTATGTCAACAAAATGGACAAAGCAGGAGCTAATTTTGAAGCATCAATTGAATCTGTGCGCACAAAATTGAATGGAAATGCTGTTGCAATTCAACTAAATATTGGTTCTGAAGGCGATTTTAGTGGCTTGATTGACCTTGTTGAATTTAAAGCTTTTAATTATGATGGTCAAAAAGAGGAAAACGAAAACGAAATTCCAATTCCCCAAGAACTTGAGGAAAAAGCCCGGAAAATGCGTGCTCAACTTGCAGAAGCAGTCGCTGATTATGATGAAAATCTTCTTAATGATCTTCTTGAAGAAAAGGAAATTTCGCCTGAACAACTTCGTGCCGCAATTCGAAAGGCGACAATTACTGGTGATTTCTTTCCTGTTGTTTGTGGTTCATCCTTTAAAAATAAAGGTGTCAAAAAAATGATTGATGCTGTAATTGATTACTTACCTTCGCCAGTGGATGTCCCACCAATTAAAGCTTTTCGTGATGAACAAGAAATTACAATTGAAGCCAGTGATAATCAAGAATTCTCTGCCCTTGCTTTCAAAATTATGAATGATCCTTTTGTTGGTTCGCTCACCTTTTTCCGTGTTTATTCTGGAGTTTTAAGCAAAGGTTCTTACATTATTAATTCAACAAAAGGTAAAAAAGAAAGAGTTGGTCGAATTTTGGCAATGCACGCCAATTCCCGTGAAGAAATCGATGAAGTTCGCACTGGTGATATTGGCGCTTTTGTTGGTCTAAAAGACACAACAACTGGTGATTCCTTGATTTCTGAAAAAAGTAAGAATTTTGTTTTGGAAAAAATGGTTTTCCCTGAACCTGTTATTTCACAATCACTAGAACCTTTTTCTAAAGCAGAAGTAGAAAAATTAGCCAATGCTCTCCAAAAATTAGCCAATGAAGATCCAACTTTTAAAACTTGAACTGACATTGAAACTGGTCAAACTATTATTGCAGGAATGGGTGAATTGCACCTTGACATCATTGTTGATCGCCTCAAAAGAGAGTTTAATGTCCAAGCTAGTGTTGGAAAACCTCAGGTTTCTTATCGTGAAACAATTACAAAAAGTGCTGAAGTTGAAGGAAAATATATTAAACAATCCGGTGGACGTGGTCAGTATGGTCATGTTTGAATTAAATTTGAACCTAATCCAGAAGAAGGCTTTGAGTTTGTTGATAAAATTGTCGGTGGAAAAATTCCTAAAGAATATATCAAATCAATTCAAAAAGGTCTTGAAGAAAAGATGCAAGTTGGAATTCTTGCAGGTTACCCGCTAATAAATGTACGTGCAACCCTTTTTGATGGTTCATTTCACGAAGTTGACTCCTCTGAAATGGCCTTCAAAATTGCTGCATCAAAAGCGCTTTCTCGCGCTCGTGATGCTGTAGGAACAGTACTTTTAGAACCGATTATGGACGTTTCTGTCTTTGCTCCTTCTGAATATTCAGGTGATGTAATGGGTGATTTATCACGTCGTCGTGGACTTGTTCGTGAGCAAGAAACTCGTTCAGATGGGGCAAATGTGATTCGTGCCCATGTTCCTTTATCAGAAATGTTTGGTTATTCGACCCAACTTCGTTCAATGACTTCAGGGCGTGGCACCTACCAGATGCAATTTGATCATTATGAAGTCGTGCCTAAAAACATTTCTGATGTGATTGTCAAGCAGCGCGCAATTAAATCTGATGACTAATTTAATTTAAAATTTCTTCCTTTTTTTGGCAAAAAAAGGAAGAAATTAAGAAAAAACTTACATTTTTTTACTTTAAAAAATCGATGTCAGTTTGAAAACTCATTTTTTTACCTATTCAAAATTCCTCAGTTTTTTATTGATCTTTATTAAAAAACTGAGGAATAAAAAAGCACCAAAAATAGGTGCTTTTTTATTTTTGTGGTTGTAAAAACAACCACAAAAAGCGAAAAAATGGCTAAATTTTTCTTAATTTTTCCGCTCGTGAGACAGCATTTTCATGTGTAATTCCCCAAAAATCAAAAAAAGCGGGCTCATACAGAAAAATTGAAAAATTTATAATTCTTAATGTGTCTTTTTGGATTTATTTTTTTTAAATTGTCTTTTTGAAAAACGCAATTCAATTTTTTTTTTGACCATGAGGGAAGGAATAATTAAAAAAATGGTAGTGCAGGTCAAAATTATCCGGAGACTCAAAAGATTTTTGTTCAAACTTAGAGGATAAGTTAAAAGCAAAACTGTTAGGGAAAAAAGTATGACTGAATAGTAAAAAATAAAGGAAAACTGAACAACTTTTAGCCTAATTCAAATCAGTGAAATCAAAATGCAAACAAAAAAATTAAGAATTGCAACTAAAAGCAAAATTCAGTAGGAAATGATCACTTTTCCATAAAAATCAGGTGAGAAAAATGCAAAAATTAGACCAATAGGTAAAAAAATTGTAATGAAAGAAAAGAAAAAATCAGGAATTTTTGTGATTTTTTTATACATTTTTTACTAAATTATTCAGCATTTCAATAAAACTTTCAAGTGAAACTGTTTCAGTTTTTGTCGAACCAAATTCACGATAAGTAATTTGGTTATTTACAACTTCTTCGTCACCAATAACAATTTGAAAATTAATTTTTTGCAAATTTGCCTCTCTAATTTTACGAGAAATTCGCTCATTCCGAAGATCAATTTCAGATTCAAACCCAAGTTCAAAGAGTTTTTTGTGAACTTTTTGTGCAAAATCAAAGTGTTTTTCTGTCACCGGAATGACAACAATTTGTTTTGGTGAAAGCCAAAATGGCAAAACTCCTTTAGTTTGTTCAAGCAAAATCGCAATAAATCTTTCATATGTGCCAATCAAACCCCGGTGAATCAGGATCGGCGTTTCCTTTTCGTTGTGCTCATTTGTGAAAAAAATTTCAAATTTTTTTGGCAACAAAAAATCAAGTTGTATCGTTGAAATCGTGATTTCCTTGTTGAAAACAGTTTTAATTTGAAAATCAATTTTTGGACCATAAAAAGCTGCTTCACCAATTTTTTCAACATAATCAACACCAGTTGAGTCCAAAAATTGCTTTAAATCATTTTCGGCCTGATTTCAAATTTGATCATTTTGAAAAAATTTGTCCTTATTTTCAGGATCTCTTCGTGAAAAAGAAATGTATGAAACTTCGATTTTAAAAAAATTAAGAACTGTTAAAATCATTCCAAAAAGGTGATTAATTTCATCAAAAACTTGATTTTTGGCAACAAAAATATGACCTTCTGTAAGATCCATTGCGCGCACGCGCTCAAGCCCAGAAAGCGCGCCTGATTTTTCGTAACGATACAAACGCGATTGCTCAGAAATCCGGTAAGGCAAATTTCTATAACTAAAAAGTTGGCCAGAAAACAACACAATATGGTGAGGGGCAGGTCATTGGCCTTGGAATCAAGAACTCTGAATCAACATCCAAAGATGCGAACATATCATCTTTATAATGATCTAGGTGTCCGGAAATTTCGTATAGCTTTTGATGACCAAAGTGGGGCGTCATCACCTCTTTGAAGCCGTAATTACGGTCAAATTTGAGAATTACTTGTTTAATTTTGTTGTGAATTTTCATCCCATTTTCAAGCCAAATAGGAAACCCTAAACCAAAAAGGGGACTGAAAGTGAATAATTGCATTTTTTTCCCTAGCTTGCGGTGGTCTTGCTCTTGTCTTTGACGCAAAATTTCAAGAAATTTTGCCAAATTTTCCTTTGAATCTCAGCAGGTGCCATAAATTCGTGTCAGTTGCTTGTTTTTTGCGCTACCAAGTCAATAAGCACCGGCGATGTTAAGAAGTTTAAAATGTTTGATTTTATTAAGAGATTCAAGTTCACCAGTTGTGCAAAAATCTGCAAAATCTCGTTTTTATTTTGATCAACTATAGAAAAATAGGTGATTTTTGCAGATTTTTCTCTAAAATTTTTCTCTAAAATTTTTTTATATTCTTCAGTTAAAATTCTTGATTCTAAAGAATTTTTTTTAATAATCTGTAGGTTTTTTGTCAACAATTTTTGCATCATTTTTTCAATTTTTGCAAAATCAAGTTGTGAAATTGAATTTTCCAAATCAAAATCATAGAAAAAACCATCTTCAAAAATAGCGCAATTTCCCAATTTTACCTGCGGGAAAAGTATTTTAATCGCACATGCCAAAAGGTGAGCGGCAGAGTGGTTGAGCTGATTATCAATTTTTTGGTTCATGAATTTAAAGCCCTAATTTTTTCTAATTTTATTCAAGTTTAAATTAGCAATTTTTGCTGCTCTTTCGGCACCAATTGTTGCCAAAGCATCAATAATAATTGCATTTTGCTGGTATTTTTCTTGAATTTCTTCAAGAAAATCAGCAACGATTTGACCAACAGTCTGCTTGAGAAAAAAGTAATCCTTGTCATGAAAAAAAGCAAGGGTTTCTTCCTGATTTTTGCCACTAAGACCCATAAAAATGTTTAAAAGGTTCGTAATTCCAGGTTTGTTTTCACTAAAGTAAATTTTATTTTCTGAGTCAGTTACGGCTTTTTGAATTTTTTGAAAAGCAACTTTTGGTGAATCAGTCAGGAAAAATTGCCGAATTTTTGTCACTTGTTGATTTGGACATTTTTTTGGTTGGATCGGTTAGCGACATAATTTTTTTGGTTGCCTGTGAAATTACAGGTTCAGGAATGTTGAAATTAGCGTTGAATTTTTTGTTGAATTTTTCTGCAATATTTCGTGTTAATTCAAGATGTTGTGCCTGATCGGCGCCAATAGTAACAAAATCAGCGTTGTACAAAAGGATGTCAGCAGCCATTAAAATCGGATAAGTGAGCAAGCCGGTTGGGATAGTTTCGGTGTTATTTTGTTGTTTTTGTCTTGATTTGTCCTTGAATTGTGTCATTCTTGACAGCTCACCAATTGTTGTTTGTGTTTGAAAAAGTCAGTATGATTCAGCGTGTGCGCTGACCTCTGATTGAAAAAACAAAGTAGTTTTTTCAGGATCAAAACCGCAAGCAAGGTAGAAAGCAAAAATACTTTTGCGATTTTTA
>NZ_JADDYD010000002.1 GCF_015708155.1 Mycoplasma sp. 'Moose RK' | reverse complement strand
TAAAAACTTTGATGAAAAGCAAAAAAAATTCTTTACACAAGCAACAAGTGCCCAAATTGAGTCAATTAACATTGACAAAGTTGCAGAAAATTTTGCCCGTGTAAGCATCATGTTAGATTCAGTTGATGATTTTATTAAAGACAAAATCGCTACATTATATTTTAAAGTTGCTGGTTCAAGCAACCTAATTAAATCACAGGCCCAAGCCTTTAAAATCAATGATAACAAATTAGTACTAACTTGAGACTTAATTAACCTGGAAGCAGGTACTAATTATGTAATTAATTCAATTGGAATTGCTGATTCCAAAGCAGAATATGTGAATAAATTATACTTGAATTTTGGACCTAACATCAGCGCCAATAAACTTAATTGAACAACTTTGCCAGCTGTTCATCAATTAATTACACCCAAAAATCAGATACTTCAATT
Source organism: Mycoplasma sp. 'Moose RK' (assembly GCF_015708155.1). Lineage (GTDB taxonomy): Bacteria > Bacillota_I > Bacilli_A > Mycoplasmatales > Metamycoplasmataceae > Mesomycoplasma. The sequence continues at coordinate 72,696 of NZ_JADDYD010000002.1, read as the reverse complement.
AATTTAAACATTGCAATTAAAACATCAATAAAACTCTAAAAAAAGCAAAAATTACTTATCTTGAATTAAAACCAGGCCGGGCAAACAAAAACAGTTGATGCTGAAATCCAAAATAATTCAATTATTGCCAATCTTGAAGTAAGCAACCTCCAAAAAGGTCAAGATTACCTAATCAAATCAATCGAAATTGATGATTATGCATCATCAAAAGGTGATTCTGATATTCTAAAAGTCTCAAAATCAATTACACAAGCGCAAAAAATCTTTGGTGTGCACGCGCCTTTAGTGTTAAATAAAATTGAAAATATTAAAGAAGAACAAACAAAAGCACAAATTAAAGTTACTTTTAGTCCGCAAACATACAACAAAATCGGTAATAACAAAGTTGTTTTATATTACACTCTTGCAGGAACTTCCAAACTTTTATCAGTTTCAACTGATAAAACAAGTCAATCAGGTCAATCAGGTCAATCAGGTCAATCAGGTCAATCAGGTCAATCAGGTCAATCAGGTCAATCAGGTCAATCAGGTCAATCAGATAATTCATTAACTTTTTCAATTGATAATCTTGAAATTGGTTCTAAATACAACATAAATTCTGTGGTAATTCAGCAACAATTTGATTCAAATGACCCAAATGAAACTGAAAAAATTACTTCAGAAAGAAATATTTTATTTGGCGATCCAGGCGATCCTTCAAATAAATTTGATGAAAAACAAGCGCACTTTTACACCACAAGCGCAATTATTGAACTAGGTTACGATAATTCCTATGAGCAAAGAGTGATTGCAACTTTTATTCTTGCTGATGCAAAAGGTGAATACAATGGCAAAACTGCAAGATTAACTTATAAATTAATTAAGAAAAATAATTCTGATAATGAAGCACAAAGTGCTCAGGAAAAGCAAGGAACAATTGAAGCTCCTGTTGTTGGATCACGAATCCGCTTTGATATCACAAACTTATACAAACAAGGAATTTACCAAATTGATGAAAAATCCTTGGAAATCATTGATAAAAATCAACAACCTGTGGCGACAACTCAATTTAGATCACGAACACGTCGTGATCTAAATTCAACTAATTTCCAAAATGTTCAGAATCAAAAAATAACTATTCCTTTCAAGGATAAATTGCTTGATCAAGAAGACAAAAAACAATTTGAAACTGTTCCAAAAACAGCAAATGTTACTGCTCTAAAATTACTAGAAAGAACAAAAAACACAGCAAAATTCGCAGTTAATTTTGAAAAAGAATTCAAAATTAACAACAAAACTAATAGTGAAAAACTTGATGATTTCTTAAACAAACATAAATTAAAAGTTCGCTATAAAAAATACAATGGCGATGATGTTATTCGCGAAGAGGTAGTTCAAGCAACAAAGAATGTTGAAACTCAAAAAGTTGAATTTGAACTAACACAACTTGAAAATGGACAGCAATATGTTATTCTTGGTTTTGAACATGTTCTTGATACTGAAACTAACGGTTTAAAACAAAAAGTTGATATTTATCTTGATGAACTTGATTTTTACAAAGACCAAATAATTGCAACTTCACCTGTTGTTAAAAATATCGAAATTGACACCTCAGTGGAAACAGTAGCGAAAGTAAAGTTGGTGCTAAAAGATCAAGGAAGATACACTGTTGGTAAAAAGGTTACTGTTGAAATTGAAAAACAACCTGATAGTGAACAAAAAAATCAACAAACTGAAACAATACAGGAAATCACTAAACTTGAGCAAGTAAGTTTGAACGGAATTTATGAGTTTACATTTACAAATTTAGCCAAGGCCCGAAAATACAAAATTAAAACAGTTAAATTTGAAAAAAATCCTGCAACACACAATAATCTTTTGCCAATAATTTTTTCAACTCGTTTCAAAAGAAGTCTTGATCCGGTTTTTGTCAATGTTCAAAGTCAAATTCAAGAAACTGAAGAGGAAATTGATGTCCTTGAAACTTCAGCAACGACTTTAGAACAGGCAAAATCTTTTGTTACAACAGCACAAACTGGAAAAATAACAAAAATCGATATTGAAAGTATTCAAACTTCAAGTTTAACTTTAAAATTAACTTTTGATAAAATTGACAATTATTTAACCTCAAAAGAAATAACTTTAAATTATAAAAATTTATCAAATGAAAGCTTGTTTAATACAAGTGAAGCAACAATTGATGCAGAATCGAAAACTGTAAGTTTTCAGTTAGATGGTCTAAATCCAGGCGACAAATATATAATTGAATCCTTGGTTTTAAAAGGCAAAACAACAAATATTAGAAATAATCTAGGTCTTGTTAAGGATAAATTTACATTTATTTTTGACAAATCACCAAAAACTGAAGCTGGTTTTGAAAAACAATTTTTCTCACCAACGCCAAATCTTCAAGCAATCAAAACAACTTCAACTTCTGAAACTTCAGCAAGAATTGTTGTAAAAATAAATGATAAAGCTGCAAATTGAAACAATAAGTATTTGAAAATTAAGCTTGAACAAAAAAATAGTTCATCTGGTCAAAACCAAAACACTTTTTATGAGGCACAAATTGCTAATGGGATTGCCATTTTTGAAATAAATGGACTACAAAAAGCAGGAAATTATGAAATCAAGGAAATGAAAGTAATAAGTCAAACTCAAAAAGTTCAGACTCAGAATGAAAATGAAGTTGCAGGATTTGAACAACAACCACAAACAAACTTGATTCAAAAGGAATTTACTCTTGATGCAGAATCTGCGACAATTGTTGATGTCTCCTATAAATCTGATAATAATAGCGCAAATGTTACAATTAAATTTGATCCTTCAGAAACTTTTTTAACAAGTCAAACAAACACACAAATTAAAAGACAGTTAAAATTTTATTTCCAAAATTCACAAACAGGTCAAATTATCACTGCTCAAAAAGAGTTTTCACCTTCAAGATCAAGAAGAAATACGCAATTAACTTCAGCGCAGCCACAATTGACTTTAGATATCAGCAATCAAGCGCTAACTCCAGGAAGTTTATATATGCTTACAAAGGTTGAAGATATAACTTCTCAGGTCGAAAATGCACCTAAAAGACTAAAAACTTTTAAATTTGCTGATCAATCACAAACAAGTAATAATCAGCAAACAAGTGTGCCAGAAGTTATTAATAAACTCTATTTTGCAACCAAACCAGAAATAATTTCCTATTCAATTAATAAGGTGACTGAAACCAAATATGTGGCTAATTTCACTATCAAGGATCCACTTGCCGGACGAAAAGATAATCAGGGCGGGTTTGAAAACCGTAGTGTTAAAATAAAACTTAAAAAAATAACTAGTGGAAATGGTGAAACCACTGCTGAAATTGTTGAAAAAGAAGCAACTGCAAAAAATTCAAAAATTAGTTTTGAATTAGAAAATCTTGAAAAAAATGCTACTTATGAGTTAGAAACCGTTACCTGGTCAAGCGAAAATGATCAAACTGTTAAGGAAAGCACCCAAAAAACTGATTTTGACTTTGCGGTTAAACTTCAAGATTTGTCAACAAACACCAAAATTGAAGGATCTATTGACGGAAATGGGGAGAAAGAATTTGGTCAAAGTTTTATTATCAAACCCGATTCAGCTAAGATCATCAGGATTGAAAAGCATGATAAAAAAGATAATTCAGCAAGCATTGATGTTATTTTTGATCCAAAAGACAAATATTTAGGTCACAATGATTTTAAAGATAAATTAAAATTAGTTTATTATAAAATTGGTGATCACAAAGAATTTGAAAAAAATTTAAGTTTTGTTTCTATATCTGACACTGAAATCAAATTTAGCGCTAGTTTAACAAGCCTTGAAGGCGGAAGCGGCTATCAAATTATCAAAATTAAAAATGAAGCAGCTGCTTCAGCTCGACGTCGAAGACAAGCAACACAACCAGTGTCACCAATTAACTTTTATTTTGATGAAGCAAAAGTTCATGAAGAAAACAAAAAATTTGCTACTTTGCCAATTGTTAATTCAATTCTACAGTTTAGAAATGAAAAAAACCCCGAAAATTACGATTTTCTTTTAACCTTAAAAGACGTTGGTGAAGTTTTTAAAAACAAAAAAACCATTAAGGCAAAAATTAAATATAAAAAAGTAGCCGATGGTAAAGATGCAAAAGAAACTATTCAAGAAGTTGAGGCTGTGCTAACAGGGCCTTCAACTTCAGCGCAAGCCCTTGGTTCTGACAAAACCTCTCCTGAAGATGATCTAAACCAAAACACAACATTTAAATTCACGCTGACTGATCTTGAACCTTTTGCCCAGTATTATATAACTAAAATTGCCTATGATGCAAATAATAATGTGGATCAAGTCTTTAGTAAACCAGATTTTTCAAACTCAGAAAATGAGGGTCTATTTAAATATTCTACTGAAGCCAATGAAAAAAGGGCATTTTTAACATACCCTGCAAAAGTTGAAGTAAAATCTGTTGAAATCAAACCAGATTTTAGTCAGAACCAGGCAAAATTAACAATTAAATTTGATGAAAAGTACAAAGCCTTCTTAGAAAAATATAATAAACTAAAAGTTAATTATGTCAATCCCAAAGGTTTGGGACAAACTGTCGAACTTGATAAAAATAATTTTAATTCAACTTTACAAACTGGACAACAAGAACCTAGTGTTGAAGTAACAATAAACAACATTAGTGAACCAGGTAAATATGTTGTTGACTCACTTGAATTTGCTGATGAAAAATCACAAACACCTTTATTCAAAAATCTTGACCTTCCGCCAGTTAAAATTGATGAATCAGTTACTATTGCCAAAAGAAGTTTTTATACAAATACTAAAATAGTTGCAATTAGAAAAAAACACATTGCAGAAACATCCGCTGTCATTGAATTAGTAATTGATGATCCAAATGGTTCATTTGTTGGTAAAAAAGTAAAAGGAACATTTACTCATTCAACAAGTTCTAATATAGAAAAAGAAGAAACAATTATTGCTGATGAAAACGGAAAAACATCAAAAGTTGTATTTAAATTAGATAGTTTATCAAAAAATACTGAATATACTATTTCAAAATTAGTTTTTGGTCAAGACACTAAAAGTCCAGGAACTAATCCAGATGCAACCCAGTTTCAAACTGAACAAGATATTAGTTTTGATGATGAAAAAATCAAAGAAGCGCAAAGCAGTTCTAATTCTGCAACAGCTGAAGAAATTAAAAAATTCCAAACCACCTTTGAAACTGCAAAAGCTTTGGGGATCACTTATCAGTTAGATAATTCAACAACAACAACACCAAAACCTTGGTCAAAAGCCAAAGTTAAAGTTTTCTTTGCCAAAGATGATAAACCTTTACAAGAAAAACAAACTAAATTAAAATTAAAATATAAATCTTCAAAACAAGGGATTTCAAAGGAAACAGACACTGCAGTTGATGCTAAATTAGTAGCTAGTGACACTACATCTCCCCAAACTAATTGAAACAACGTCCAACCTAATGGAGCAACTTATTATTATGAATTTGAACTTGATAATTTGGATGCAGGTGCAAAACACACAATAATTGGTCTTGAAGACGAAAAACAACAAGTTAAAATTATTGTTCCTGATCCAAGTGCGGCAGTTCCAGTAACAGTTGCTGCTCAAGCTGCATCACCAGCACCTTCATTTAGTTTTAATACAGCACCATTAATAACCAAGATGACCTATATTCCTTCGGAAACATCAATTAAATTAATTCTTACTGTTGAAAATTCTCAAAAATTAGATTTTTCTAATCACAAGGCAACTATTAAATATAAAAAATTGGATAATAATTCAAATAGTTACGGATGACGAGATCCGGATGATAAAAAAAGTGAAGCAGCTAATCAAAAAGAAGCAGACACAGTTACAGTAAAAGTGGAGCAAAATCAGCAAGCTAACTTACGTTCAAATGAAGAAAACTACGGAATAACACGTTTAGAATTTGATCTTACAGATCTTGAAAAAGGTTCTTGATATTTAATTGATGAAATTAGTTTAACCCCAAAAAATGGTGGGTCTGCAACCCCTTTAAGTCTTTATCTTGATAAGGAAAAAATTGAACCAAGTGACAAAAAAACAACAACTACTGAATCAGAAAAATGGCAAACAATTGTAAATACAACAATTGAAACCACAAAAATTACAACCGCAACAACTTCAACAACTGCTAGTGCAAATATTAATGTTAATGGACAAACAAAAAACACCCCTGAATTAACTTCTGGTTACTTTAAAATTAGTCTTGATCCTGGTGATCTAAATTTCCTAAAAGATAAATACAATATCCAATTAGAACTTGAATCAGTAGAGAAAAAATTATTTTATACTGAGAAAAAGGATATAACTACTTCAGGAGCTTCAGGAGCTTCAGGAGCTTCAGGAGCTTCAGGAACACAACAAGCTGAAATCGTCCTTGAAGCCAAAGGTTTAATCCCTGGAGATAAATATACAATTAAAGATTATATTTTTACACTTAAAGAAGGTGTTCAAAATAATTTTGCTGTGCGTTTGCCACAAAGATTAACAGTCACACCACCAACAAATAAAAGTACTATTGAATTAAAAACAGCAAATGCTGTCAAAGCAATTCAGTATGAAGCAGTTTCAGAAGGTCAAACCGATGTTACTGTTGAATTTTACAATAATAATGGTGAACTAAATAATCAGCAAATAGAGCTAAAAGCTAAACTTAATGAAACTTTTGGAAACAAATATATACCTTCAAGCTGGAGTAGTTCAAAAAATGTAAAAGCTGAAGCCCAACTAACAGCAGCTTCACAAGGCGTTTCAACTGTTAAATTTTCAGTAAATAAAGATCTTAAAAAAGCAAAGCAATATATAATTGAAGAAATTAAAAACAAACAGTCGCAACAAAAAATCGAATTTGACACCCCAATTAAAAATGAAAATGCACTTCAACGAAAATTTTATTCAAAAGCTGAAAATGCAAAATTAGTTGAAACGCAAATATCCAATGTGACAACTGATTCTGCTGAAATTAAATTAGTATTTGACAAAGATGATGCTTTCCTAAAAGATGATGATGTTACTTTGTATTTGCAAAAATCTGATAATTCCCAATCAATTGGAGCAACAGCGACTATCCAACAACAACAACAAGATAAACTCGAAGCTAGTTTCAATTTTAGAAATGTTCTTGAACCAGGGCGAAAATACACAATTAAAGCGCTGACTTCCAAAACTGTTGATCTAAAAATTGATGAAAAATCAAAAGTAAAAAATCCTAATCTGACTTCTGGATGGAAAACTGCTGCTAAACTCCGCAAAAAACGTGCTGCTGCTGCTAGTGCAACTGTCACCCTTGATTTTATTACACAGCCACTTATTAGTAATATTGAAGCAAAAAATATTGAAGATGATTCAGCAACAATCAAACTAGAAGGATGGACAAAAGACCTGAATGATGCAGGTTTAACACCTAAACTTTCTAGTTCTAGTTCTAGTTCTAGCAACAAGGAAGGTCAAAAAGAATCAAATTCTTGTCAAGGCCCATCTGACAATTGCCTTGAATTTAAATTTAATAGTCTTGAGCAATACACTGAATACAAAGATTTAACTTTGAAAATTAGCAAAGGGACAACACAAAGTGTTAACTCGCCTTCAGAAGATCTTACAGTAGCATTTGCCCCAGAAATTCAATCAGGGGCAAAACAATCTTTGCGTAAGTTTCGGACAACAGCAAAAAAATTAAATCTTGCTACTTCTGGTAACCCCGTAACATTAACACCAATTTCAACAACAAGTGTAAATATTGAAATTGAATTAAAAGATGAAAAGCAAGCCCAATCAATTGCTGATGTTCCTTTTGTACTAAAATATAAAAAGATTTTTCCAACTGTTTTTGCTGAAAGTATTGAAAATACTTCACTTCCTGTTTTAATAAATACAAAAACCAAAAAATTAACTTTTAATATTTCAAATCTTGATCCGGGTGCTATTTATGAAGTAACTAGTGCTGAGCCTCTTGATAGTGCAGTTAAAGAAAATCATAAAATAAGTGGTCTTAAACCAACTGAAGAATTACTTAAATTTCTTAAAGATGTTGAAGGATTACCTATTAATAAAAGTAGTCCTGATAAAATCTATTTTGCTCCTTTGAACATTCCAGTAAAACTTGAAAGTGGATGGTCACATCCAATCAGATATGATTATTATGAAGGTGAACAAATTTACATTAAATTCAACAAGGAAGCAGCAACAGCAATTAATATTGACTGGTTAAAAAATAACCTGAAATTAGAATTAATTCCTCATCATAGCTATAGTAGTAGTATTATTAGTGATAATACTCCAGATTTTCAAAGTGAAGCTACTCAGGGTTATTCACCTTTGCGAGTTGAACGTGAAATCACTAAATTCAAGCGCTATCTTACCATTTCTGATTTAAAATGGGATCCTGAAACTGTAACAGCAAGTTTAAAAATACAACCCACAAATTTAAAATCCATAATTGGGGCACAAGTTAAAATAACAATTAAAAATGTAAATAATTACCATCTTGATCCAACAAAAGAACGCTCAACTTCACAATCAGGTTCACAACAACAACAACAACAATCAATTACATTTAGATTAACAAGTCAAGCCGCAATTGTAACGCCAATAAATGTTGATTATATGAACCCAGGACTTATGGGATTTACTTATGCAATTTATGATCCAAACGGGTTGATTCAACCAACTGGAAAAGAATATAATCCTTTTGGTGAATTTCCACACTTAACCCCTTATAAGGAACAAGATTGGCTAAAAGTAATTGTTAATAACGGGGAGGATAAAAGTGATATTAATAAAGGTTTAAATAAACCCGATAATCAGACCATTACTGGTCGAGCCTGGACACAGTCATTACAAACTGTAAAAATTCCAGGCCCACCAGTTGCAGTTAGAACAAAAACTAATCTTGAAAAGAGTATTAAATACTTAACTCTTTATTGAAGAATTAATTCAAATACGGGTGGTTTTCGTGTGCCAAAATCACTTGAAGGTGAAAAACTTTGGTACCCAGCAGGCGGAATCATTAATTTACCAATTTCCTTGCAATTTAAAACAAAATCACAGGATTCAAATGAAAATCTTTATTCTTTTATTGCCAAGTCACCTTATGGAACCCCTGGCTTTATTATGCCTTATTCAAGGTCGCAAGATCCACATGATGCAGATTCTATTGTTAGAGATGGGACAAGATATGGTGAATGAATCCGCAGGGGTGACGAACAACTGATCCCCCGTATTATTAAATTTGAAAAAAATGTCTCAAAAGTATTTTGGTCAGCTCCTTCTTATGCAGAATGAACAACAAATGATCGCGTTTTAAATTCAATTTTTTTTCTAAATAGAGCACTTCCAAGGTTAGAAAGTGGCAATAGTAATTGAATTATTAGAACTGGTCAAGATGGAACTTATGGAACAAGATACAATGGTTACACTTGAAAAGTTGTTTACATTAATAATAAGAGTAAGGATGAAAAATATCCTAATATAATGGTAAAAGATGCGTCTTGAGATTATTGGTATCAAAGACAACCAATAAATGATTTTTCAAACCAAAATGGCAAATCTTCTTGAATTGTTTCAATGTCAAATACGGCGGGATCACCGATTCTTTATGATCCAATTAACTATTATGAAATGTTAGGACCATTTAAGGTCCCTGAACTTCCAGAAGGTGATTAATTTATTGTCATATTACCCCCATCTTAAATCAATATAAAAAATTAGACATCTTTTTTAACATCTTCTTTTTTAAAAAAATTTTAATTAATTAACTCATATAAAACTTGGAGTTTTATATGATAAACTACTTTGAAGTCTTGAGTTGTTATATCATTCAATAAATGAATTTTTTTGATAAGCAACGGTTGTATTTTTGAAATTTTGATCATAATATTAATTAATTCTCGTTGCAAAATTGCTGTTTTAGCCCTTCAGATTCAGCAATTTTGATATATTTAATTTTCTGTTCAACTGTGAATTTATGACACAACAAGAAAGGTGTGTCTGAAATTAATATACTAATTTATAAAAACAAAGACACCAAGAAAGGTGTCTTTGTTTTTATAATATATCTATTTATTTTTATTAATTTTTAATTTAAGAATTAAATTAGGATAATTCATCTAGTTTTTTAATGTTGATTTCTTTAAAAACATTTTGGAAAGCATTATTTGTTAACTTAAAGTCTTTTCAATTACCAAGTTGACCATAATTTGTATTACCTTTATTACGATAATCAGGTAGTTCACCTGTATTAATAATTGGAACCCATTCATAAACATTTTTATCAGCTTGATATTTGGTAAGACCAATAAAACGAATATTTGTTTTGAAAAAATGTTTTGGAATTGTTGTTTCGAAAACATACCAACCTTTTGATTCTTTTGTATCAGATTCTGGATCTTCAGCTTCTGCTTTCAACAATGCTAATTGACCATGTTCATTTTCAAAAGCCATTCAGTAATCTTTGTAATCAAAATCATAAGTATGAAGTGGTGATGGAGGGTTTGTTGTTACAACAAATTTTCTTGACTCTGGTTTGAAAGTTGACTTAAGAAGTTGCATACGCAAACCGCCAATAACAATGTAGATTGTTGTTTTGTTGCTGCTGCTGCCACTATTAAGTAATTGTCGAGTTTCGTGGTCGACAAGACTTTGATTGTGAGTAGTAGTAGTAGTAGTAGTATCTGGTTTTGCAGCACTTTTATAACCCTTTATTACTCAACCCTCAACTTTATTAATAGTTGATCCATTAAGGTTGCTTCACCAATTTCGCATGTGTGGACGTAGTAATTTGAAATTAGCTGCTACTTCATTTTTGTAGAAGAATTCAAGGTTTTCAAGATCTAATTGAATTGTTTGTGGTAACAATTTAATTTTTTCATCACCATATCACAAATTTAAATATGAAGTTCCTCAACTAGCTGCATTTGTTTTTAATTTTCTATAAACTGTTTTAGTTCCGTTTTTTTCTGTTGGTGAAAGTTTACTATGTAAACCAAGGATAAAATCACTTGCAGAATAATAAGTAACTTTTGCTGGTCGATTTAAGGTAAGATTAAAAGATTCTTTAAATTTAAGTTCTTGTTGATTAGGGTTTACTGTAATTCAACCTCTTTTTTCCTTTTCAATACCTAATAAATTAGGAGTTTGTTCTGATGAATCAGGTTTGAAAAAATCAAATTGTGCTAAATTTATTTCATCTGAATCACCAGTTGCAAGGTAACTTAATTCACTATTTGGATCATATATTTTAATTGACAAAGCAGTTTGACTCTCAATAGGTTCAGGTTTTTTTGGTGGTTGTTTTGTAGGATCCTTGCCAATATATAATATATCACCATTTGTGGTTATTTTATTTAACTGTTTAGGTATTTTAAACTCAAGATCAGTGTTAGGAATCAATGACTTCCATGGTGCTTGGATTGCGCCTTCAACAATAATTTTTGGTTTTAATTCAAAAATTTCTTTGTTATTCTTTTCATCTTTTTTGCTAACTAACGACAAGTTATTAACTGCATCAGAGTCTATAAAGGAATTAAATGTTGCTAATACTGCTGATCGATAAGGGGAAAGTGAAGTTGATACAATTGGTGCATCCAAAGATACTGCCATTGGTGCATTAATTAATCTTTTTAAATTAATTGTTTTTAAATCAAAAGTTAAAGTTTTTTCATCAACTTGTTTTAGATTTTCAATTGTTACTTCTTTGCTAGAATTTAAAGCAGTATTAAGTGACAAATTAATTGGCAATTCACCTGGTTTAGTGACAAAAAGGGTAGTTTTGTTTGAGTCATTAGAATCACTAGGAGATTTTTCATCATTTCCAGCTTTTTGTGCAACTAATCTAAACAATCTTGGAGCAATTGTAATTGGTACACTTGTTAGTCAATCTGAAGGTAATTTACCATCTTTGTCTTTTTGAGGAATATTTTCTTTAAATTTTAAAGTAATTGTTGTTGTAGCAGCATAAGGATTATTAGGATCATAAGTTTTTGCTCACTTTGTATCACTTACTTGAACATGTTGTGCAAGTTCTGGCACAGGTGCCAGTTGGGAACGCACAAAAATAGTTGCATAGTAATCCGAAATCACTTCTTGGGATTTACCATTTTCTGTGATTGTTTTCGACAATTTTAGTGTAATTTTGAGACGACCATCTTCAGTTGTTTCAAAATTATAAACTTCAATTTTAACATTTGGGTCAAATTGATCAAAATATTTAACTAAATCTTGGCCTAATAAAGATGATAGTTTTTCTTTGATTTGACCTTCAAGTTTTTGTTGTTCTGGTGATTTTGTTGGTTTTCCAGCTTCTTTATTTTCTTTATCTTGGAACAAAGTAACAGAAAAGTAAGGTGAAGGATCAATATCACTAAAAGTAGAAACTTTTACCGGGATAGCAGTAACATTTGTAGTATTATTTTCAGCTTCAAGACTAACATTTAGTTTATTTGTATTTGGACTTGAAAGTGTTTCAACTGGCGGTTTGTCATTTCTTCAGTTTTGTTCGTCTTCATCAACAAGATTGTTTTCCTTTTCATCTTGTTTTGGGCGGAATTTAGCCGCTAAATTGTTTGCTAAAATAGAAAGATGACCAAATTTTTCTTTTGTAATTGTAAATGAACGTAAGTTCAATGGTGTATCTTGGATTACCTGATTTAAACTATCAATTGCTTCAACTGCTGCTTTTGAACGTCCAGAAGTTTGTAAGTAAATTGTTCTTGAAGATGATTTGACAACATCAACAACAAATTTTCCTGTACTGTCATTAAAACCAATTGCATAGTGAAATTTAAGGGGGATAACATTATCATTTGGATCATCATCTTGAACATCTTCAAAGATAACTGAAACCTTTGCACCTGAATCTTGATATTCACTTCAATTATCTGTAATTGCTGCTTGTGAATAAAAAGCAAGCACTAAATCTTGAAGTGTTTCAAGTGGTTTAAATTTGTCTTTAGTGAAAGGTGAAGAATAAAAATTCAATTCTTTAGAACTAGTTTGATTTTCAAATTCTGAACCTCAATATTGTCAAAAAAGTGGCCGTTTTACAACTGTAAGTGCTTTTTGATAATCATTAAAGATTTCTGTGGCAACCTTGTCCTTGTTATCAATAGCGTTATTACGAACTAATGTTTTTCAAAGTTCATAAGGTAATTTTTCTAAATAATCACCAGCTTTAAGAGAATTATTAATTTTATCAACTTCAAGTTTTTTAAGAATTGGTTGATATCAAAGTTCAGTTGATGTATTTTGTTGTGTTGTTTCAGTTGTTGTTTTAATGTTTGCTGGCAAGAACAAAGGGAGACCAAATTTTGGACTATTTTCAGTGCTAACATAATAATTATTGATGTCAAAAATCTTCATTTTGTAAGCAAAATCAGGATTTTTACTATCATCGGCAATATAATCTTCAACAGTTCTTTTGCCATCAAAAGGAGTTTTGATTATAACATTTTTAAGATCAGCAAGTGAAGGGTTTTGTGGTAAATTTTCAATATTTTCTAACTGAAGACCCATTTTTTGGGCTAATTTTACCAATTGGAAAACTGCATCTCTTGGTGAAAGTGACAATAAGTAACGGAAATAAGCAAAAAGCGAAGCTTTATTAGGGAAAAGAGTAGTTGATGCTGAAAAAATGTGCCCATAAACAACTGGATCATTTGTGTCAACTTCAAATTTAGCAGAATCAACTTGCGCCATTGTTGGCGCGCTTGATTTTTTTTCAAATAAACGTGATTTGACTTTAAAATCAACGTTGTAAGTAGTTGGATCACTAATTAATTCAGCAAGTTGATCATATTTTTTATCTTTAATTAAATTCTTAACTACTTCAGCTGACAAGGCATGCTTTATTCCAGAAGATGATGTAAATGGGTTTAGTTTACTTGAACCAATGGCAACTTGGTCTTTGGCAGCTTTTTCTCACTGAATCAAAGATTCTTGAGAAATTTCACTATTGCCATCTTGACTGCTAAGATTTGTGGTTGGCCCTGAAGCTTCGACTTTAAGTGCTTCTTGGCGTTGTTTTTTAGCATCTTCAAGATCTTGTTTGATCTCAGGATAAAGTGTTTCCAAGGCTTGATCAATGTTAATATCACGGAAATTATCAAGTTTGAAACTAACAATTTTTTCAAAAAGTGGTTTAGATTCTTTATAAGAATCACCTAAAACAGTTGATCTCAGGGTAATTTTAATTGGTAATTGCACAAAAAGTTTTTTTGAAAAAGAATTTTGTTTAATTTTTGCTTCTGATACCAAAAATTCATAATCTAAGTGATTACGCAAGTCTTTGAAAAGTTGATCGTATTTTCCAAAGGAAAATGTGAGTCCACGAGTTAAAGTTGCATCAACAACTTGCTTAACTGCATACTGGTTACCAACTAATTCCTGCAATTGTTTATAAAAATTAAAAGCATCATAACTATAAAGAGAAAATTTTGGAAATGAAGATTTACCTTGATTAAAAGCATCACGTTGTATCAATGAAAGCAAAGAAGGAACCAATGGTTTAATTTCAGCGCCATCTAAATTCGTGCTACTTGTGTAATAATCAGCAGCATCAAGCAAATTAACATCAATTTCGTTTGTTAAGTCGCTAAGATCAGCGAAAAGTGATTTAGCATCAGCAGTTTTTGGTTTTAAATCAAGGGCAATTATTGTAAAATTATCTTTGTTTTTGTATTTAGTAGGCAAAGTAAATTTGGCTTGCTCATTAAATTCAGCTTTTAAATAAACTCGAACAAAGTTTTCTTCTTTAAATAAAGTAGCAAATTCATTAGCATTTGTTGGATTTTTTACAAAACTAAACTGAAAAGGTTCTTCTAAATCATCTTTGGCAAAACTAAATCCGGTTGCTTGCAAACGAATATTGGCTTTGAGCTTGTCAATGTCAAAAAATTTCTTTAGGTAATCAACAAATTGTTGAGTTTCGCCAAAACTATTTACTTTTTCAACAAAGTCACTTGCTCTTGTGAGTCCAAGCGGTTTTACTGATGTAGCAGAAAAATGGCTTAGCGAATTGGGAACTAAGCCATTTTTAAAATTGGTTTCAACAATGTCACTATATTGTGCCAAGGCCGATCTAGGAGCATCAATTGGTGAAAGATAAACAAATTTACTTGGTGATTGGGCAACTTGACCATCTTTTAAAACTTCTTTAATATAAAAAGAAAGACGAAAACGTTGAGTTTCATCATCTGCTTCAAATTTTTGGATTACTAATTGGTAATTTGTGGGTAAATGAAAGACAGTGTGCCCATTGTTTGTTAAAAAATCAAATTTATTAGCAAAATTAGCAAAATCAGGACTGCCAACACTGTAAGTTTTCCCATTTAACAAAGCTTTTTTAACTGTTTGATAATCGTCAGTAAAATGGGCAACTGATGGTTTAAAAGCAACACCATCAATTTGTTGAAGGTGTGAAACTACGCCTTGAACCGGATTTGAACCTCGATAGCGTGCTTGTAAATTAACACCAACAACAGAGCCAAAAATAGCGGCACCAACAACTGTAGCAATTGTTCCCCCAATTAATAATGATTTCTTATTTTTCATAAAATCTCCAATATTTTTTTGCTTTAAATTTTAACTTTTTAACAATTTATTTTAAATTTAAACAAAATTAATAAATTTTTACCTTAATTAAAGCAAATATAACTTTATTTAATTTTATTAAATTATACAATAAAAATTTATTTTTTTTCCTATTTTTAAGCAATAAAAATAGGAAAAAAGGCTTTACTTATTCCATTTAAAGTATTGTTTCATAAATACTTTTCGTAATTCAACTCGAGATTTTTCATCACGCGCTAAGTTTTCATCTTTGAAAACAGCAAGAGCTTTAAAAGTAATTCCATTTTCTGGTCGTGTCGTTAATCCTGATTGCTGTCCTGTTTTTTCTGCAGTTTCATAACTGCCATCGCTATCAAAATCAATTAATTTATCACCAATTTGACCATAATCAAAACCACGGCCAAATAGAGCACCAACTGGTGTTGAAGGATTAATATTTAATTTGTGATCATTGAAAACTGATTTGAATGTTGAAGTTCAAATTGGTTTTTGTGCTGCAGCTGAGTCAGGAATAATTGTAAATTTAACCGTGTCCTCAGTAATTACAACTTCTAAAAGCCAAGTTTTCCCTAGATAATTTTCCAAAGATTCATTATTTTTTTGTGGCTGTTGAATAAATTCAAGTTGATCTGGGTATTTTTTTATAAATTGTTTAATATTTTCATTATCAGATAGCCAGGTTTGCAAGAATTTTTCAGAACCATTAGGGAAAGTTAATTTATTTTTATCGCTTTTGCTTGACCCTAAACTATGAAGGTTGAGATTCAATTTGGATTTATCAGCATCAGAAATATTATTAAAAAATCTTTCAACAAATTGCTTGTTAAGTTTGAAAAAATCTTTAGTATTTTGATCAGTAGTTGCTGGTTTTTCAACACTATAATCAAAAAGGGATTTTCTTGCAACAAAACTTCAAGGTCGATTTGTAATTTCTGGATTATACTGATCATTTTTATCATTTGAATCATGGATAGCAACAAAGCCTTTGTTGATTCCTCCAATAAAATTACCACTCCCACCTGATTTATCAATTACATCATCTGGACCTGCTTGCAAAGAAGCAACACCTTTCCCATTTCAAACTAATAACAAATTATTATTAGTAACGGTTTCGGTTTCGGTTATTGAATTATAAATACCTTGATTTTGTTTGATCTCTGTTGGATACTGTTTTATCAACATCAAACTTGATGATCCAAAGTTTGAATTCGCTACATTCCGGCCAGGTGATGATAACAACTTATAAGGAGCAAATGAAAGTTGTTCACCTCGAAGCACTGCTTCTGGCGTGAAAACAAAGTATAGAACACCTTTTCTTAAGGTTGTCAAAGAAGTTCTTTTTTTATCATTAATTGGCCCTAATGGTGTTGTCAAATCAGAACCTGCTTTTTGATAATCAAAGGTCAAAGGTGAATGTACAGCAATTCCGTTTTGATTTAAAACATTTGCTTTATTATTAGTGGTGGTGGTTTTTTGACTTTCATTATTAACAACATAAGAAAATCCTGAATCATTTAATGATCTTAATCCTTGTGCTTGATTTTTATTATATTTAATTCCACTGCGCCCGTCCACAAAAACATCAGGTGAAAAAGCTAATGATTTTTTAAAGGCATAATTATCAACACCAACTCCACGTAATTTAAACGGAATTGAAGCAATTGGTTCATTTTTACTATCCAAAACTTGGAAAACAAAATTATAACTTAAATTTTCAGGATCATATTCACCTTTAATTGCTAATTTTTGTCCTGATTCAACTTTATAAGTTGCAAATTTATCAAGATATTTAATTAAATAGTCACCAAATGGCAACATCTTCGGTTGGTCAGCTGGCTTCGCTGGAGCGGGAGCTGCTGGAGATTCTTGGAAAAGTTGCGCTGAAACTGGTTGCGTGCTAGCAGTTGAAGTTGTTGTTGATCTGCTTGTCCCTGCTGATCCAGCTCCACTGGTTGAAGGAGGAGTTGAGCTCTTTTTTTCTTCTTCAGTTTTTTTCTCTTTGTCTTCCTTCTTTATTTCTTTTTTTGGTTCAGGCGGTAAAACAACTTGCTCGGCGATACCATTTAAAGCTGATTTAAGGTAATTTTGGGCATCAGTTTTCGCTGATCCTGACAATTGAAGATAATTTTCTAGATTTGCTTTTTTAAAGATTTGTTCAATATCACTTACAAACCAAGGTTTTTCACCTTGATTTGTAAGTGCAGTTTCATGATCATTCCCTAGTAATTTTGTTAGTTCTTGTTGCGCTTTAGGACCTAAAGCATTGATAGTAATAGGGAAAGATCAACCAGAATATTCAACTGTTGAGAAAACTGTTGGTGATTCAATTGGTGTAAACCATGCCAATGATGGATCTTTAACAAGTGGATGTTCTTTTTTTTCAAGATTTCCAGCACCAAAATCATAAACTTTTTGGTGCTTAGTATCAATATCCAAATACTGAATATTTTTTGGATTAATTTGTAATCTTAAATCAGTTTTTGGGTAAATTTCAATATTAACTGGCAAGTCCGCAGGGCTTTTTTGTGCTGATTCTGAATATTTAGCAACTGAAAAATTAAAATCATAGCCATCTAAATTAAATTTATTAGTGTTGGCAATTTTAAACCAAAATTTAAAGTTTGATGGTGATAAAATATTTCCCGATCCATCTTTTGGATGAGAACTTGAATCACTCGCACTATAAATTTCTCTGTAGGGTTTAATTAATTCTTCAATTTTTTTCTCAAACTCTATACTTGTTTTGTAGAATAATTCTTTGCCAGGCGCAGCTAAAGGAACGCCAGATGGTAAAGCTTTTTTGGGAAAGAGTTCAGAAAAAAATGTAATTGTAGCTGGAGTGTTGTCAGAAAGCAATGTTTCAGCCGGAATTTTTAAAGTAGGATCATCTTTATCTACTTCAGGTTTTGGTTCAACAATTTTAACTGGTTCTTTTGATAAACGGTTTAAAATTTCTTTCTTGAAATTAGCAAAACTAAGCATTTTTTTCAAGTTTTGTTCTTTAGTGTTAGGGTCAGAATTAGCTACATCAGTATACGCTGCTCTGTAATCCTGATACAATTTTCAAATTTTCTGATCAAAATCAACGTTTGCAATTGTTGCAATCTTAAAGTTAGGGTTTTTTTGTAAATAAGTAACAACTTTTGGCAACAAACTAAAGTAAGAAAGTTGATTTTTTAAAACTTTTTCAGTAATTTTATTTTTTAGTTCAATTAGTGAAGTAAATCCGCTAACGTTTAAATCAAGATTCTTTTCTTTTTGATTTTTATCAACTAGTTTTAGGCTAATTGTTGCTGTTCCATTTTGATCATCATAACCAATTTTGACAAAAGATTTTTTTGAAGCTACTGGCAAAAGTGAATAATTATCAGAAATTAAACTTTGTAGACCGGAAGTAGAAACTAATTTTAAACTTCCAAATTCTTTAAGTGTTTTTGTAAAAGCTTCTTTGAGTTTTGAAGATTCAATTGTTGGCAAAACCACCTCAGGCTCTTTTGGTGTCGCTTCTGGTGCTGGCGCTGCTGGTGCAGGATCTGCTGGCGCTGGTGCTGGTGTTGCTGGCGCTACTGAAGAACCTGAACCACCTGAACCACCAGTTGATGTTCCACCTCCAGATCCCCCGCTTGCTTGACCATTTTCACCTGCTTGGGTGATTGTCCCAGCGTCTTTAAAAGCACTAACATTTACTCTTTCAGCAACTGCTTGGGGTGCAACAAAAGACTCAGGGGCTAACCCTCTTAAATTATTAATAAGTTGATCTTGGAACTTAATCGCAAAAGCGGAAGGTAAAATTGCTCCGGTTGGGAAATTTCTTTTGAGAAAATTGGTGTCGTAATTTATTTCGAAAGTGGAATTTTTGTCAACAAAATTATCTTTTAATGCCTGATTGTCGCTAGCTGCAAAGCCAGAAAGATTAAGATTAAAGGCGCGATTTGCAACTTGCTCTTTGTTTTTTTTATCAAAAACAAAAACCACTAAATTGTTAATGGAAGTACCGGAAACAGCGGTTTTTTCATTAACTTGAACGTTAAAGAAAAGATTAGCAAATTTGCTATCTAACTTACTAAAATCAACTGCATCTGATAGTTTAAAGGCATACAAAGGGTTTTTGTGCAAATCAAAAGCTTGAGTTGCTGAAATTGTACTTCATTCTTTTTTTAGACTAAAACTACTAATTGCGTTTGCCAAATCAGTTTCACTTGCAACGGGATTTAGGGCGCTTTCGGATTTATCATTGTCAAATTGCTTTAGATAAGACGATCTAAGCGCCGCCTTTTGGACACCAATTCCCGCCCCAGCAGTGACTCCAATGAAGGTCAGACCGGCAAGGAGAATTAGTACTTTATTTCGAATTTGTTTGTTCATATTTGTTGTGGAATTATCCCTTTCGAGGTTTATAATTACATTATTATACAATAAATTGGAAAAAATAGCAAAATTTTTGTTACTTGGTTGGTTTTTAGTGCTGAACTGGGTTTTTGGGAAAGGATTTTTTTTTTTTTTTTGGAAAAAGTGTGTTTCCTCCACTCGGGACCTTTGATTTCAGTGCTAAAAAATTTCTTTGAAAAAAATTTCTTTGAAAAAATAAATTTTTGTATTATAATTTTTATCGAATTGAAAATTTTTTGTTTTCAATTGATGACCTTGTCAAAATTAAAAATTTATTTTTTAGTTTTGCTTTTTTCCAACTTTGTTGTATAATTATAACATAATTTCTGGATCAGTACTCAAGTGGCTGAAGAGGATATGTTGGAAACGTATTAGGGGTTTCAAAAGAACCCGCGCAGGTTCAAATCCTGTCTGATCCGCCAGTGTTCTTTCAAAACTTCATATTTAATATACATAATAATGCTCTTGTGGTGAAATGGTATACACGTTAGATTGAGGTTCTAATCCGGAAACGGGTGCAAGTTCGAGTCTTGTCAAGAGCACCACAAAAATCTTAAAAATGGTTTTTGTTTAATTCAAATTCTAAATTTAATTTTATTTTACAAACTTACAAAAAATTGTCTCCTTAAAGTTTTTAAAAAAAATTGATATACATAATAAAAAACTCAGAATCAAATATCCTAAAACTAGAAAATTTAGGCAACTAAAATTTTCTATAATGGTTTTAATGGTTTTGAGTTTTAAACCTCCTTTATTTTTGTACTCCTATCGTGATTGTATTTTTTTACAAAGCACATATACAAACTTTATTATTAAAAAAATTAAAGAAACTTTAGGTATAAGACAAATTAACAGCTTATCCTTATTTCTTTTTGCCATTTATTTGTTTTTGCAAGAATGGCAATATGAGGTCAGGAATGAGATCTTAGATCCTATTTTTATAAAAGGGCCCCAATTTTTTAGATAATGTCAATCGCGATCATTGCCGAATACAACCCTTTTCACAATGGTCATATTTTCCAACTAAATTATGTTAAAAAACATTTTCCCGGTGAAAAAATTTATATAATTTTAAGCGGCAACTTTACTCAGCGTGGTGATTTTAGTCTTGCAGACTTTGAAACAAAAGCAAAATTAGCTCTAAAATACGGTGCTAATTTTGTTATTCGTCTTCCTTTTGAATTTTCAACTCAAGCTGCTCATATTTTTGCAGCAGGCGCTGTTAAGTTAGTTTTTGAGCACAAAATCGACAAATTAATTTTTGGATCTGAATCAAATGATATTGAAAACATGTATTTTCTTGCTAATTTGTGAAAAAACAATTTAGCACTTTACAATTCTGAATTAAAAAAAGCACTGAAATCAGGACTTAGTTTTCCAACAGCTAGCGCAATTGCCCTTGAAAAAATCAGTGGCCAAAAAGTTGTTTTACCAAATGACATTCTCGGTTTTGAATATGTCAAGCAAATTGTTTTTCACGATTATCCAATTCGCGCTTATTCGTTACAAAGAACAATCGGGTTTAATTCCCTTATTCCAACAAAAAATTATGCCTCAGCAAGTTTTTTGCGCCAACTTGTTTATCAAAACAAATCAATTCAAAAGTTTTCGCCAATGAAATTTGTTCAACCTGTTTGTCGCCTTGAAGATTTTTATCCTGAATTTCAGAAAATTGTTCAGGAAACCCCTGCCAAGGAACTAGCGAAAATTTGGCTAATTAGTGAAGGAATGGAAAATCTGTTTAAAAAACATATTAACGCTCCTAGTCTTGCAAGTTTTATTAGCGCTACTAACTCCAAACGTTATACAACTTCACGCATTAGGCGAGCAATTTTGTATACACTTTTAAAAGTTGAAAATCCAAGCACCTTTGATGAAACAAAGATTAAATTGGTATGTTGACAAGCGCAAAAACAAGCCTAAAAACTAAGTTTTTAGGCTAAAATCTTCCCTTTCTTAGTAAATTTACTAAGAAAGGGAAGAAGTAGTTTGCTGATTTGGTCAATGAAGAATGGTGCCAAAATCATTAGCAACAAGAGAAAATGGAGTCTGTTATTATTATAATTAAGACTTTTTCCTGCCTGATCTGGTGAAAAAACCTCGCTAACTCCGGGAACAAAAGCAACGAATAGAACTGAAAAAATGCTAGCTAACATTCCTAAATGTAGAAATTTTAATTCAGAAAAGTGATAAGAAAAAATCGGCTGATTAGTTGCCAAAAGGTAACTTGTACTTGCAAGACAAAGGCTAATGACTAGAAAAGTGATTGTGGATGAACCAGAAATTCAGAAGCTAATAAGACTAAGCGCTGTGATTAAAAATGACCAAAAAGCAATTTTGTAAATTAGTTTTTGACTGAAAAGTCGCTGATTTTCCTGCAAAAAGTGCTGATTCATTACATTTTTTGCAAGGCTAGTTAGTCCAAGCGCTACGCCACCAAAAGTTTCGGAAACAACGTTGATCCAAAGAATTTGTAAAGCTGAAAAAATCTGGATTTGAAAGAAAAGCGTTGCAAACAGGACAGAAAGTAGCATCGAAAAGTTAGCAATCAAAAGAAAAGCAACTAGTTGGCGAATATTTGCAACAATATTTCGTCCAGTTTGGATTGCCAAAAAGAGACTACTGAAATTATCATCAGCAAGCACAACATTTGCTACCTGTTTTGAAACCTGCGAACCCGTGATTCCCATGGCAAAACCAACATTTGCCTTTTTTAGCGAAGGCGCATCGTTTACACCGTCGCCCAACATTGCCACCACCTGTTTTTTTTGCTGTAAAGCATTGACAATCTCTAATTTATCTTCAGGTTGTGAACGCGAATAAAGGTGAAATTTTTCAACATTTTCGCGCCAAAAATCGTCTTTTTGTCAATTTTGGCGATCTACAGACAATGAATTTTCGTCCAAAATCCCCACATTTGTTGCAACTGATTTGGCGGTTGCAAAATTGTCGCCAGTGATCATCACTGTCGAAATTTGTGCCTGTTTTAACTTGGTAATTATTTCTTTAATCTCTTTTCGTGGTGGATCCTGAAAAGCAATTAGACCAGAAATTTCAATCTTATCAAGATATTTTTCAAGATTTTCAACTTCAAAATCAGCATTTTCAATTTCTTGGTGGCCAAATGCAAAAATTCTTAGTCCCGCTTCCTGCATTTTGGTTAATTTTGTAATTAAATTCTGACTTATGTTTGTTGCTTTCGCAAGCAAAATTTCTGGCGCGCCCTTAATAAATAGGTGTTTTTTTTGCCCTTTGCTATAAAAAACTGCTGAAAATTTTGCTTGGGAACTGAAGGGGATTTGATCAAAAAATTCATATTCTTTTTGTAAATCTTCCTTAAAAATCTTTCATTCCTTAGCACTCTTTAAAAGCAAAATTTCTTCAGGATCGCCAAAATATTTTTCCTTGTTTTCCTCAAAAAAACGATAGGCACTGGTGTTTAAAATTGCTTGCGTTCAAAAAGTATTTTCAGGAATTTGGTGATAGAAAACCTCGATAATTTCCATCTTGTTCTCCGTTATTGTTCCTGTTTTATCTGAACAAACAATTGAAACTGCACCCAAAGTTTCAATTGTCTTTAGATCTTTGACAATTGCATTATTTTTTGCCATTCTTTTGATTCCAATTATCAAATTGATGCTCACAAGTGGTACAAGTCCTTCAGGAATAAAACCAACTGCAAGCGAAAGTGAAACCACAATTGCTTCTTTAAAATGTGAAAAATCACCAGCAAAAACAAGAAAAATGTAAACAAAAAAGAAGAAAATTGCCAAAAGGGCAGCAATAATTGTAATGAATTTTGAAAATTTGGCAATTTTTTGTTGCAAAGGTGACTCAATTTCGGTTGTTTTTGTGACCAAAGTTGCAATTTGCCCCATTCTTGTTTGCGCACCCACAGCAGAAATTAAAATTTTGGCTTGCCCACTTAAAACACTTGTGCCACTAAAAACTTGGGAATTTATATCTGTTCAATCAACCATTTTTTGCTTATGAACTGAAGTTGACTCACCTGTTAAAATTGCTTCCTGAACTGCAAAATTTTTCATTTCCAGAACATAGCCATCAGCACTAATCAAGTCACCTGCACTAACTTCAATGATATCGCCCACCAAAATCGAATTTGAAGGGCTGCTAATTTTTTGGCCTTTGCGAATTATTGTAGCAACTGGCGAATTCAGCGCCGAAATTGCTTCAATTGCTTTTTTTGATTTTGCTTCTTGAATCAGCGAAAAGAAAATGTTGATCCCGATAATAATCGCAATCACAAGTGGTTCAAGATAGTGGATTATTTTCCGCCAAAGTGCCAAATCCTGCTCAAAAACTGCGGTTGTCACAATTGAAATGATGATAACAAAAATCAACACAAGTGTCAATGGTTCTTTTAATTGGCTTAAAATTCGCAAGAACAAGGATTTTTCCGGAGGTTTTGGCAAAATATTTTCGCCAAAATTGGCTTTTGAAAACACAAGTTGTTCTTCAGTTGCCCCTTTTTGGTGATCAATTTCCTGTAAAAACAAGGTGATTTGTGAACTTTTGGCAGTTTTTTCCTGATTTTTTCTTTTTTCTATCATTTTTGGCCCTTTTTTTTAAAATAAAGTAAGATCAAATGTAATTTGAATCCAAAATAAATTATAATTATATTATTTATTTAAGGAAGAAAATGAAAATTTTGGTCGAAAACAGGCGTGCCAGATACGATTATGAAATTATTGACAAATTTACAGCTGGAATTTCCCTTTTTGGTTGGGAAGTCAAATCGATCCTTGAAAAAAATATTTCTCTTGTTGGTGCTTTTTGTTATTTCAAACAATCCGAACTTTTTTTAGCCAACGCAAAAGTTGGCGCCTATAAAGGTTCGCGTGGAGACACTGAAAGGAGTAAAAAATTACTACTGCGCAAGCACGAATTGCGCAAAATTCTAAAGGAAAAAAACACAAAAAAACTAGCAATTGTGCCCTTATCCATTTGTCAAAAACGACGGCTAATCAAGGTTGAAATTGCCCTTGCCAGAGGAAAAACAAAAATTGACAAGCGCAATGCCATCAAAGAACGAGAAGCCAAAAGGGAGGTTGCAAAATCCTTAAAAAACTATTACTAGCCCTCACTTTTTTACCTTTTCTTACAGTTTCAAGTTGTATTTGAAACCAACCTAACCAACAAAAACAAATTGTAAGTGCTGGCAGCAGAAAACTACAAAATAAAGAAACTGATAGCAAAGAGGGCGAAAATCTAATTTTGCGCTTGCCAATTCTGGAAAAAAAGTCGCAAATTAGCAAAGGTAAAATTTTTGCAACTTTTGTCAAAAACGTTTACGACGGCGACACTTTTACTGACAAAAACGGCTTTCACTACCGCCTTTTTGGGATTGACACTCCGGAAATTAAACTAAACAATCCAGGGGCAAAAGTTGATACCTGAAAAATGAAATTTTACGCAACACGTGCTAAAAAAGCCCTCGAAGAAGCAATTTTATCCCGCTGAGTTCAAGTTGAAATTGTTGATCGCGACCGATACCAAAGAATTGTCGCAATTATTAAAAATGAAAAAGATGAAACTATTAATCTCAATCTTGTGTTTGGGGGCTTCGCAATTGCTCGTTATGGTCAAAGTGAAAACCCGAAAGGAAAATATTATTATCCCAAATACGAAAAATTACTTTTAGCACTCAAAAAAGCACAAGATGAAGCTAAAAAAAACAAGTTAAATATCTGGGAAATCGATATAAATCGCATTTATTCCTTTGGTTTTGGACGAAAATTTGTCCACTAACAACCGTTGTTTATGAATTAATTACGTAAAAGTTGCTGCGTTGATTTTTTATAAGTAATCAACGACATCAAAACGTAAATTAAAATGAAAACAACTGAAAGACCAATTCAAGAAAAGAAAATTATCATTGCTAAAAGATCATTTGGTGCCGGCGGCAAACCCGAACCAACAACCAAAGTGTGCACTGGTTTAATTACCGGAAAGATAATTGCAAAACTAAAAATTAAGGTTACAAAAGAAATTACAAGCATATTTAATGTGTGGTAAAAAAGCGTCAAGGAAGTTGAACCCCCAAGTGCCTTTAGAATTCCGATCATTTTTTGCTTAGATTCACTGACTGTTTTGGCATAAACAAGAATAAAAGCAATCAAAATTATTACGAAAATAATAAAAACAGCAAAGGTAACTTTGTTAATAATGTCAATAATACCCAAGGATTGGCTAGTAATCACACGAATTAAGTTTGAAGGTGGGGTAATTTCAAGGTCAAATTTTGCTGTTTTTGCCTCAGAATCCAGATCATTTTCCTCTTCAGTATTTGCCAAATAGGCCGCCAATGAAGTTGGATGAATACGACTATAATATTCAAAAGCGCTGGAATGATAATATAATTCGGGCGTTTTTGAATCAAAAATTCCAACAACAACAAGATTAAATTTTTGATTCAAAGGTGATTTTGCCTGCACAATATCACCAACTTTTAGTTTATATTTAGCGCTTGAATCAACCGCTGTTGTTGAAATCAAAATTTCATCCACTTTTTTGGCAGTTGTCCCCGTGATCAGCTTCAAATTAGCTCCATTTTGCGGTTGCGGTTGCGTTTTTTCAAGTTGAATTGCAAAGGGGATTAATGCTGATTTTTGCTTATTTTCCGAAGGAATATAAGAAGTAATTTCCGGAAAAAGATGCAGTTTTTCCTGTGGTTTTGGTGAATTTTTTGCAACTAAGTCCTGCATATCCAAAATTGTCTGTTTGCTAATAAAAGATGGAAAATTAATCAAATTAAAATTAAAATTACTGCGGCTCACTGTCTGGGTAATTCCGTGGTTAACGCCCACAATTGTCAAAGGAATTTTGCGGGGATTTTTCAAAATATCAGTGGTATCCCCTGAAACCAAAAAGATCGTTTTTCCAATTGGATTTTTAATTTTTAGTTTCTCAATTACTGAATTTGCAAGGATAATTTCTGATGAACTTTCAAGAAAACGACCTTCAAAATTAACAAGATCATTTTCAATTCTATTTTTAAAAAATTGATCAATTTCAATTTGTTCTACTCCCAAAAGGCTTGCTCTTTTGTTTTCAAAAAACAAACTCATTCCAGTGGTTGGCTGCTGCGCTACTACAGAATTAACTGAATTAAAATTGTTAATTTGGCGAATTTCGTCTTCACTAAACGGTGTTTTTGATTTTTTTTCAATCTTATTTTTATCAAGCGACAAAGTATATCGCTGTTGGCGACCAATTTTATCAGTACCGCTATTTAATTCAAAGGCAAAGCTAATTGAAAAAATTGCTGCCAAAAATGCAATAATAATTAAAATTGTTTGCGCCATTTTCTTGCTAATATCAGCGATTACAAAAGTTGGTGAAATACTAAGTTTATTTTTTAGCTGTAAAATACCCAAAGTATTGCGGTTTTTGACTGGCTCTGGTAAAAAAGACTCAATTTCTTCCTGTTGATTATTTAAAATTTCAACCACAGGTTGCTTATGTTTTTGCAAATAAATAATTTGATCAGCGTACTTTTTCACCATTTCAATGTTGTGACTAATGACAACAATTGTGTGTGTTTTTGACATTTGTTTAATTTTTTCAAAAATAATGATCTCATTTTCCTTGTCAAGAGCAGCGGTTGGTTCATCAAAGAGGATAAACTCTGATCCCCGATTGAGACAACGCAAAATGGCAATTCTTTGCTTTTCGCCCCCGGATAAATCTTCCATTTTTGTACGAAAAATACTCTGATCAAGATTCAAAAAGTTGGCATTTTTAATAAACTCTTCCTGTTTAAAGCTCCGACCCATAATGTTTGTACCAATTTTAACATTATCAACAGCTGAAATATTGTCAATTAAGTTAAAATCCTGAAAAACAATGTCAACATTTGGATTTTTTAACTGCTTTTGATTTTCGTCAAAAAAGGAAATTTGTCCACTGTTCGGCATTGTGATTTTAGCAATTATGTGTAACAAAGTCGTTTTCCCTACCCCTGATTGCCCCGAAATAAAGGTTAATTTGTTGGTTGGAATATCAACGCTAACATTATTTAGAATTGTTTTTGTTCCAAGTTTTTTTGTAATATTACGAATTTGAATCATTTTTAAACCTTTTTAAAGCACCTTTTGGCAATTAATTGATATATTTTATTACAAAACTATACTTATTTAATTGATTATTTTACTTTTTGAAAATTAGCGCACATTTTTTGCTGTTGCATTATTAATAAATCTTGAAAAAATTAAATAGAAAAAAAGGGGGACAACAACAGCAAAAAGCGCACCAGCAGCTTGCACATTTTGTAAAAATCCCAAACTTGTTTGCCCACTGTACTGAAATCAAGTCGAAATTGTTTGGAATGAACGGTTTGCCAAAATGTAACTAGGCCAAAGAAAATCATTTCAACACTGAATTGTTGTAAAAATTATCATTAAATAATAGGCGATTCTCACTTTTGGAAAAATAACCAATCTAATTTTGGAAAAAATCGATAAATTGTCTACTTTTGCTAAAAATAATTTTCTTTTTTTGACACTTGTTACACTTTTATAAAGATAAAAAAAGTTGAAAAAGGAAAAAATTTGGTTACTTATTAATGAAAAAACAGGAAAATTTGTGATTAATCTGCCCTTGTTTAAGATTTGCGCCAAAGGCACATAAATACTAATTTCAGGCACAAACGAAAGCAAAACAAACAAGGAAATGAAAACTAATTTTACCCTTTTTGTTGCAATTCAAAGACCGAGGCTTGCCATCGAATATAAAATTAGTCTAATTACATTAATCAATAAAATCACTAAAAATGAAGTTTTTAACCCATTTCAAAAATTTTCATTAATTGAATTAAGAAAATTTTTTCACAAAAAACCACTAATTTTCAATGTTGAATTTGGATTATCCTGCAATTCATCAGGTAGTGAAGCATTCAAAATCAAATAATAAAGTGGAAAGAGAACAATAATTAAAACAAAACTAAGAGCTAAAAACAACAAAAATTGCAAAATCAGACTTTGAAAATTGATTTTAAATTTAAATTTCATTTTTTTGTCACCTTTTGCTGAATTTTTGATAAATTATTTTTCAATACTTGGGTCTAAAAATTATAAAAGTTGAAAAAACAGCACATAAATATAGAAAGCAAAGAAAACTTGCCGTTGCTTGTAGTCCCAAATTATCCGCTGATTTCAAAATGTATGAGGCCAAAGTATGTCCATGATTCAGGTCTAAATTCAAATTTCCAGTGATCACATTCGGATATAACATTGTCGCAAAAATGAAATTTGTGTAGGCAATTGTTAAAAATTTTCCACTAATTTCCTTAAAATAAAGATTAATGATTCTATCTTTTAAGCCAATTTTGTCAATTTGTAAATTTTTTTGATAACGGTTGTTAATTGCAGAAATTGCAAAGAAAAAAAGGACTGAATTAAAGGGGATTGAACGTCAAAGTTGGTAAATTAAATATAGTCAGATCAATGGAATTTGATTTTTACCACCTGTAAAGGAAAAATCAAGGCCAAAAATTTTTGCAAAAACATTTTTTTCGCCAAACAGAAAACTAAAAGCAATCCCAATTGCAAACGCCGAAATAAAAAACTGGGAGTACAAACTACTAATAAAAAATTTTTGCACAATTTTGTTGTTAACTTTTGCCAACAAAATTGCAACACAAAAACCAATGAAAAGTGAAATAGGCGAGCTAGCAAAAAACAAAATTGTGCTATTTTTCAGCGCATCTTTAAAGGATGATTTTTGCAAAAGATCATGAAAATTACCAAAACTAACCTTGTAATTAGTACCAAAACCAACTTTAAAAGAATTAAAAAACGACTCAAAAATCGGGTAAATTGAAAAAATTATTAAAAAAATCAACAAGGGTATAAGCAACGAAATTGCACTTGCATTTTTCCGTAAAATGCTTGATTTTTCAGGACTAATTTTCCGCAAAAACACGATTGCCTCTTTCATCAAAAGCTAAAATTTTTACTTTATCATATTCGATTTTGACATCTGTACCTAAAATTTGCTTTGGCAAAAATAATTCAAGATCAATTTGTTTTTCTAAATCGCGTACTTGATAATAATAGCTATCAGCAATTTTTTTGGAAAATAAAATTTTTCCATTTTTTTCATTATTTGTTGGCAAAATTTTAATGTTTTTATCGCGAATAAAGTAACTAATTTCCTGCTTTTTTTCCAAAAAATTAATTTCAGGACTACCAATAAATTTTGCAGCAAAAAGCGATTTTGGATTATCAAAAAGTTCCTGTGGTGTGGAAAATTGCACAATTTTTCCGTCCTTTAACAAAATAATTTGGTCACTTATTTTTAAAGCATCAACCTGATCGTGAGTCACCAAAATTATTGTCATGTTGAATTCATGCTTGATTTTCAATAATAATTTGATGGTAGATTCCTTAATTTTCGCATCAAGTGATGAAAATGGTTCGTCCATTAAAATCAAATTATCGCCCTTGATAATTGACTTTGCAAATGCAATTCGTTGCTGCTGCCCGCCGCTGATATTTGCTGCTTTTTTGCCAAAAACCTCAGTTATCTCAAGTGTTTTTAGCACTTTTTGAACTTCAGATTCAAAAAATTTTTTGCGAAATTTAAGATAAAAAAAATAAAATTTCAAATTTAAAATGATAGTCAAAAAAAAATGAAATTTTTGGCAAATTTTTTGCCAAAAACCTTTTTTGTTGTTTGCAAAAAATTTTTTTGATTTTTCAACTAAACTATTAATGTTTTTTTGATTTTTCAACTTTTCAAGGCTTAAAAATCAGACTTTTTCAGTTCATTTTGGTGAATTTTTTGTGCTAATTCACAAGTTTTTTTTAACTGAAATTTCTTCATAAAGATTATCTTTTTGCATTATATAGCCAAAATTTTTGAAATTTTCCTGGTATTCAATTTGCGATTTTGCTGGCAGAAAACCAGCTAAAAGGTTAAGAAATGTTGATTTTCCGGCGCCTGAAGGCCCCAAAATTGTGATGATTTGGTTTGCAGGAATTTCCAAATCATTAATTTCCAGGTAGTTTTTGCAATCATATGAAAATGATAAATTTTTAATTAAAATGGCAATTTTGTCTTTTTTCATGATATTTAAAATTTTCTTTAAAAATATTTTAATTTATATTATAATTAATTTTCAAATAAAGTAGTAAATTTTTATTTTATTACATAATTTTTTTTCTGAAAAAAATTTCAAAAAATATAAAAAAGAGGTAAAAATCATGAATTTAAAAAAAATTTTATTGAGTAGTTTAATCCTTTCGCCTACGCTTTTCCTTGCTGCGGCTTGTGGTGAAAAACAGCAAATTGTTAGCAAAAATGAAGTTACTTTGAGCACAAGCCAAGGTGTTTTTTGACCATTAATTTTTGGTCTTGACGAATACGGAAAGCACGAAAAAGGTCTAATCCCTTACTATAATTCAAAGTTTAAAAATGACCCTGATTTCCTGCCAGTTAGAATTATTTTAACTGATGAAGCAAAGGCAAAAACACAAACTGAGACCACACAAAACATCAAAAATATGCTTGATTCAAACTCAGATCAATTGCCTTCACTTGTTTTAGGCGACATTTCAACTGCCGATGTTTTGCAAAAATATGACCGCCTTTTGCAGTTTCAAAACACAAAAGTTAAGCCTGAAATTTTCCCAGAAAAAATTGTTAAAGCTTACAACCAATTTGCCTTTGGCAACAACCATTTTTACAATATTCCTTTCAACAAAAACGATGTTGATGCGCTCAGCTTTAACCTCGATAATGTCAAAATTGTGCTTGATCTTGTCAAAAAAGGCGGTGGAAAAGTTGATGAATCTTCAGTTGTATACAAAAAAGCAACTGAAGGATCAACTGCCGGAAATTCAACCCCAGAAAACAGTTTTTTTAAAGCTGTTGAAGAAAAAGACGCAACTGTTTTTAAAGATTTAAATGTAAATGATGAAACCTTTTCCAACATTGAAACTGCTCTTGACTTTGCAAGAAAATTTATGAAGGGTCTTAAATTGAAAAGTGATGCAAAATTAGATCAAAATACTGAAAATGCTGCCATTTTCGAGATTGACTATTCATCTTTAGTTTTCATTAAAAATCTTGTTTCTAAAACTGGAAAATCACTCTGGGAAACCAAGAGTGACAAACTTACTTTCCCTATTTTTGATGATCAAAGTCTCCGTGATGAATTCAAAAAAGATTACAAAATTTTTACTGGCGAAAACCCTGAATTAAAAACCAAAGTCGGGGAAAAAACAGTGGTTTTTCACGCATTTCAGTTCAAAAATTTTAAAGGAAAAGGCATTGGTGAATGAGCAAGTCATGACATTTTGCGCTACCGCACTGCTTTTGGTTTTGTGCCTGGAGTTGGAATTAAACAATCAATTGATTCAGCAACCTCAAGATCATTATTTGCTAGTAAAAACCCTGAGAATGCCAAAAATTTTGCCACCATTCATGATGTTTACACCACAAATCAGCCCGTAAAATCAATGAAAGATTCACCTTATTCTGTTTTCTGATCTGGAGGTTCGTCACTAATTCCAGTTAAAACTGGTGATGAAAAAGCCCAAAAAGCAACCATTAAATTTTTAGAGTGACTCTTCAATGGTCAAAACGATATTGATGGCACAATGGTTGACAATGTTGATTATTTAATGGAAAATACTGGTTATTTTGTGCCAACAAAGGCAATTTTGAACCAAGAAAAACTTGATAAAATCAAGGTAAAGTACCAAAACTATTTGGATCAAATCAAGGATTTTGAAACCAAAAACAAAAAATCTTTTGAATTAATTGGTGAAGAAGCCAAAAAAATCGACTGAAAACTTTATGAAAGAGCAGCCAATTTGCGTTCAGTGATTTTGTCAATGGAGTCAATGTTAAAGGCAACCAAGGAAAATCAGGACAACTATAAAATTCTTAATGACAACGGAGACTTTAAGGCAACAAAAATTTCTGGGCTCATTCTGGACTCGCTAATTGCTTCAACACAAGTGGAAAACAAAAAAATTCAAACCGGGGAAGAAATTCTGAGATTGATTGATGAACAAAAGTAAATTAACAATAAGCGCTGGGGCAAAAAAATTTTCAAATTTTTTTTGTTTTCTCAAATTTGTGGTATAATCAATTTCAACGCCACCTTTGTGTCACTAAATTCAACAATTTTTGGCACAAGGCTAAGCTGGAAAAAGAAAGGGTTTTAACATGAAGGACAAATTTGCAAGAACAGTTTTAGGTGATGTTCACCCACGTGAGTTGGGTGTTGTGGATTGTCACGATCACTTAATTAAAAATTATGGGCCTGAGGCCCACGAGCATCCTGATTTTGTGATGCTCTCAAATGAAGCAGCAATCGCAGAGTCGCTTGAGTTTGCTGCACGCGGTGGAAAAACATTGGTAACAATGGATCCACCCAATGTTGGTCGTGATGTTTATCGAATGTTGGAAATTGCTGATAAGTTAGCCGGAAAAGTGCACATTATTATGGCAACTGGCTTCCACAAAGCAGCTTTTTATGACAAAGGATCTTCCTGACTTGCTTTGGCACCAACTGATGAAATTACAAAAATGGTTGTTGCTGAAATTACTGAGGGGATGGATGAATACAACTATTCTGGTCCTGTTGTCAAGCGCTCCAAGGCAAAAGCAGGGATTATTAAATCCGGTACTGGCTATGGCGCAATTGATCGCCTTGAACTAAAATCACTTGAGGTCGCTGCAAGAGCATCAATCGAAACTGGAGCACCAATTTTGGTGCACACACAGTTGGGAACAATGGCTTACGAAGCTGCCAAATACTTAATTGATTTTGGTGCAAACCCACGTAAAATTCAACTTTCACACTTAAATAAAAATCCTGATAAATATTATCATGCAAAAATAATTCAAGAATTAGGTGTTAGTTTGTGTTTTGATGGACCTGATCGCGTAAAATATTACACTGACGCAATGCTTGCTGAAAACATCAAATATCTTGTTGATCTTGGTTTGCAAAAACACATTACACTCTCACTTGATGCGGGTCGAATTTTGTACCAGCGTAATTATGGGAAGTTAAAAGGTAAAGTGACTTTCGGACTCGCTTATTTATTTGATCGTTTCATCCCGCTTTTGAAAAAAGTTGGTGTAAGCCAAGAAGCAATTGATGATATGCTTATCAATAATCCAGCAGAAATTCTTGCTTTTGATGAACCAAGAAAATTTGATCCTTCTAAACTACCAAGTTCTGTGGTTGAACTCAAAAAATCCTTTGGAATCAACTAAGTTTTTAAAATTTAGTTTGACTCAATTTGACTTAAATAAATTTTAAAAAAATAAAAAAACTGGATAAATTTTTATAAAAAACCAGTTTTTTTATTCATTTTATTGACAAAACACTGTTTTTTGCTACTAAATTAAATCTTCTGAAAAAAGTTTTTTCTTTGCTTTTTAAAATTTTAGTGCAAAATATTATATTGTGGCAAAAAATTAGCCAAAAAAAAAAAAAAAATGCAACTGTAAAAATGGATGAAAGAGGTAGTTCTGTGCTTTTTGACCCTAGATTCATCCGTTTCAAAAATTTTGATGATTGAGTTGATGCTGTTCATGAGGGTGTACGCGTTCTTGTTGAAAACGGTAAGGCTTCTTGAAAGCTTGAAAAGATGATTTTCACCTTGATTCGTGATTTTGGCAATGACTTTATTCTAGGGGATGGTCTTGCGTTTATTGATGTTCCTGCAAATGAATATTGTTCTGAACCTTGTGCTTCAATCATTCTTCTTGAAAATGAACTTATTTTTAATCAACAAATTGGAAAAAGAGCTAAAATTATTATCACTTTAAGTGTACCAACAGCTAAAGATCATTTTGAATTAATCATGCAATTTGGAAAATTTCTTGGTGACCCAAAGTTCAAAAGTCAAGCTTTTTATGCTAAAAGTGTTGATGAATTTCTTGAGGTTGTTCAAAAATTCCAATAATTTTAAGTTGCAAAAATAACCTTTTTTCAAGATTTTTCCAAAATTAGAAAAATTATTATTTTCCAATCGGAAAATAATAATTTTTCATTTCAAAACTTTTTATGATATAATACTAATACGTGCATATATGTATTTAAAATTAAATATTTATAATATATGTGGACGAAAAATATCATAAGGAGGAGAAATGTCATTCACGAAGAACAAAAAAATTCTTGTCGGCTTACTTGTTTTCTTGTTGGTCAACGTTTTGATTATCGCGATTACTCTCGGTGTTCGAATCGGCCAAAAACAAGAAAGCTTTTCAACTGCCCTCACTTTTCTTGTGCGAACTGTTTATCTTGATAACTTTTTGCGTCAAAACCCGCTTTTGCTTGGGTCTTTAACTCTTGTTGGTTATTTGGCATTGGGTCGTGGGAAAAGTGAAGCATTTATTGGCGCTTTGAAAACAGCGATTGGAATTTTCTTGCTTTCAATTGGATCCGGCGCACTAGTTGGCCTTGCAAAGCCAGTTTTTGATGCAATCAAAGGTGTAAAATCAGGTGGAGTTGTGCCACTTGACCCTTATTTTGGTTGAGCTTCAGTGACTAACTTTTTAGGAAA
Organism: Mycoplasma sp. 'Moose RK'; assembly: GCF_015708155.1. Taxonomy (GTDB): domain Bacteria; phylum Bacillota_I; class Bacilli_A; order Mycoplasmatales; family Metamycoplasmataceae; genus Mesomycoplasma. The sequence goes on along the minus strand of NZ_JADDYD010000002.1, from coordinate 37,162 downwards.
AAGTTTTGGCACTGGCAATGAATTTGTTTCTCTAATTTCCTTCAGTTTTATTGTCGCTTTTGTTGTCAATATTTTGATGGTTTTAGGTAAAAAATTCACAAACACAAACGCAATTATGATTACAGGGCATGTGATGTTGCAACAATCTGCAATTGTGACAGCGCTTTTGTATGTAATTCTTTTTCGTTCTTTCCCCTTGACTGACCAAGGCGCAATTGGTGCTGGATCACAAGTAGGGCTTGTTCTGATTTCAGGACTATTTTTGGGTATTTACTGGGCAACTTCATCAGTTGCAACTTTAAAAATTACTAATTTAGTTACTCAAAATGCCGGTTTTGCTGTTGGGCACCAACAAATGTTGAGTCTCTTTACAAGCTACAAAATTGGACGCTTTTTCGGTAACAAAGAAAATAGCGCTGAAAATCGTAAGTTACCTTCATATTTGAAAATTTTTGAGGATAACATTTTCACACAAACAATCATTATTCTGGTATTGTTTGTTGTTCTTTTTACAATTATTATTGGTTACTACGGAGTTGAAAACGTCATTAAACCTGATTTTTCAGGATTTGATGCACCAGCAGCTGCCTCTGAAGCAACAAAAACTGTTGTAAAAGCGATTGGAAGCAGTTGAAATTCTTCGTTTGGTGGTGCCAATTTTGTTTTTATAATTATTGGTGGTGTCCTAAAAATTGTTGCTGCCCTACTTGCCATTATTACTGGTGTAAGAATGTTTGTTACTGAATTGCAACAATCTTTTCATGGGATCTCTGAAAAAATCATCCCTGGTGCTGTAGTTGCAGTTGACATTGCTGCAACTTATGGATTCGCAATTAACGCTGTTACCTACGGATTTTTGGGCGGAGTTTTAGGCCAATTTCTTGCTGTTTTTGTTGTTATTGGCCTTGCAGCAATTCCTGGAAATAATTACATTGTAATTGCTGTTCCTCTTTTTATTACTTTATTCTTCAATTCTGGTGCAATGGGAGTTTTTGCCAATGCCTCTGGGGGTTGAAAAGCTTCATTTATTGCTCCAGCAATCATTGGTTTTTTGGAAATTGTTGTGATTTCCTTTGCTCTCAAATTAGTACAAAACATTGAGGGAGTTGGGATTCCTATTGGCCAAAGCCCGGTTGCTACTGGATTTTTGGGAATGGGTGATTGAAACCTTTTCTTCGGATTTACTTTAATTATTGGTCAATTCCATGCAATTCTTGGTTGAGTAAGCGTTGCAATAGCAATAATTGGTCTAATTTTACTTGGCCAAATTGTTGATTCAACTAAACAAACAAAAAAAACCTGATTGCAAAAATTATTCAAAGTCAACGTTGATTTAGTTGATAAACCAGAAGAAGTCAACTAAATTTCACTTCTTTTTTTCAAAATCATTATTCAACAATTTTGTTTTAAAAAAAACGACACAATTAAAAACGTGTCGTTTTTTTTTTTTTAAAAGTTGAAACTTGCATCATTTTGGATCAAAGGGATAAATTAATTTTATACCTTGAATCAAAAATTGACTTGAAAACTAGTGTTTTTCTTCAGTTCATCAACAGATTTTAACCTTAAAAAATAAGTTCAGATACCCTGTTTTATCAAAATCTTTTTGCCACAAATTTGTGATTCAAAATATATTAGAGAAACTTGTTAACAATATCATTAATCATCCTGTTGAAACAAAGGTTGAGTTACTAAAATCAATTGAATTTGGCATAAATGAGGCTAAATTCAATCTGTTTTTACAAAGATTTTACAAATTACCTAATTCTTAAATTAATGCAAAAAAGCCAATGAAAATTCCTGCTATCAAAGGCGCAATAACCGGAATTCATGAGTAGGCAAAATTTGCTCCAATATGTTCTGAAGCGCGTGATTTTAGACAAAATTTTTCCATAAAAAAGTAAACAATTCTTGGTCCTAAATCACGTGCTGGATTAATCGCAAATCCAGTTGATGATCCAAGTGACATTGCAATTGCAATTATCAAAAAAGCAATTGGAAAGTGTCCTAATGCCAACACGCTTCCTGGATTTGCCCCACGTGAGAGCGCCAAAATTGTTCCTAAAAAAACCATTGTTGCCACAAACTCATAAGCGAAATTAAAAATTGCGCTTTTCTCGGATGAACCAAAAGCTGGATTAGTTGAATGCGCAGAACGAACTAACTTGAGTTCGGTTATGCCAATGTGTCGCCAATTAATAAAATTAAGAAGAATTTGGCCAACAATAGCGCCTAAAAACTGGAAAGGAATTAGCGCAAATTTCAATAAATCATTAGACGCGATTGCATCATAAACTGTAACAGCCGGATTAAGATGTCCTAAGCCCTTGAAGGCGCTGGAAATAATTAGACCAACAAGGACAGCAAGTCCCCAACCAAAACTGATGATAATCCATTTCCCAGGTTGGTTTGCAACCATTCTTGACGAAGTTGCACTGTAAACCGCGCCGTTTCCTAGCAAAATTAAAAAAAGTGTACCCAAAAATTCTGACAAAAAATTAATAAGTTCCATGATATTCCCTTTATTTAATTGACTGCGTTCAATTTAAACAGCGTTTGATGGCTTGATTTCAACCCTTCAATAAAATTGCGACCTTTTTTTTATCTAAATTGGGTTCAAAAACTTTTTCAGTGACAACTAATTTTTTAATCTCGGCAAGATCAGCCCAAAATTTTACTGCTAAACCGGCCAGAAAAGCCGCACCCATCGCTGTTGATTCAGTGTTTTTTGGCCTTTGGACACTGACGCCAGAAATTGATGACTGAAATTGCATCAGGTAATTTGATTTTGCCACTCCGCCGTCAACACGCAAAAATTCAATCGGTTTTCCCAAGTCTTTCTCCATCGCTTTTAGCAAATCATTTGTTTGGTAGGCAATGGCATCAAGTGTCGCTTTCACAATGTGCTCAGGTTTGGTACCCCTTTCAAGGCCAAAAATCGCGCCACGCGAACTTGAATCTCAATAAGGCGCGCCAAGACCAGTGAAGGCCGGCACAACATAGACACGCTGATCATCCTCAACAAGATTGGCAAAAAAGTCTGATTGATCAAAATTGTCAAGGATTCCTAGACTTTCTTTAAGCCACTGAATCGCTGCTCCGGCAACAAAAACCGCCCCTTCTAGGGCATAAATTGGCGATTGATCACCAATTTTCCAAGCAATAGTTGTCAGCAACTGATAGTTGGATTTTAACGGCTTTTCACCTGTGTTTACAAGTGTAAAACAGCCGGTGCCATAAGTATTTTTCACCATTCCAACTTCAGTGCAAAGTTGACCAAACAAGGCGCCTTGTTGATCACCAATAACTCCAGTTATTGGCACTTTTTCCGTTGGTTGATTTGACCAATGATGATTTTCAACTTCACCATAAAAATCAGCTGATGCTTTGACCTCCGGAAGAATCTGGCGTGGAATCGCCAGTAAATCAAGAATTTCCTGATCCCATTCGAGACTATGAATGTTCAAAAGCATTGTTCTCGAAGCATTAGTGACATCAGTGGCATGGACTTTACCGCCTGTTAATTTTCAAATTAGTCAGGTGTCAATTGTACCTGCTAAAAGACGGTTTTGCTGTAATTTTTCCTGCGCCAGCGGGACATTTTGCAAAATTCAACGAATCTTTGTACCACTAAAATAAGGATTGATTATAAGGCCAGTTTTATCAGAAATCATTTGTAAATGACCCTGATTAATTAGCTCCTGGCAGTATTGACTAGTTCGTCTGTCCTGCCAAACAATGGCGTTATAGACTGGAAGTCCGGTTTCCTTGTCCCAAAGCACAATTGTTTCACGCTGATTTGTGATGCCAAGAGCACTAATATTTATAGCAGAAATTTTTGCTTGAATGATTGCGTTTTGCATTGTTGTTAACTGTCTGTTCCAAATTTCAATTGGATCATGTTCAACCCAACCAGATTTTGGAAAAATCTGACTAAATTCAAGCTGGGAAATAGCAACAATACTTCCCTTTTTATCGACAACCAGGCTCCGGCAAGAAGTGGTTCCCAAATCAAGGGCAAAAACAAATTTTTGCATATGATCAAGTCCTCTTCAAAATTTTGGCCAGGAAACCTGTATTAACTAGAACAAAACTTCTTTGGCAAACGCTTAACTTATTAATATTATAGCAGAAATTTTATTTTTTCCAACACTAATTTAAAAAAAAAGTAAAAAAAGTAAAAAAAGTAAAATTGGGCCTTTTCCTAAATTTTTCCACCTTTTTCCAAAAATGCTAAAAGATTTTTTGTTATTTTTGGCAATTTTGGAAAAATAGTTATATAATTTAATTAATTTTAAAAATTTAAAAATTTTCAAAAAAGGAGAAATTATGGCATTGAAAATTGTCGCTGCATGCGGAAACGGAATGGGCACCTCAATGATAATCAAGTTAAAAGTGCAGAAAATTGTCAAGGAACTTGGAATTGACGCAACAGTTGAGGCGCTTTCAATGGGTCAGTCAAAAGGGTTAACAAACTCAGTTGATATCATTATTGCCTCCAAGCATTTAGTTAGTGAGTTTAACGCAAACCAACGGGCAAAAATTGTCGGTGTAACTAATCTCATGGATGAAAACGAGATTAGAAGCGCGCTAAATCCAGTTTTGGAAAGCTTAAAATAATAAGCAATTAGAGGTAAATATGTCAGTTAATTTACTAAAAAATTTAATTGAAAATGATTCAATTCTAGTTAATCAACAAGCTAACACTTGAAAAGAAGCAGTTGAAATTTCTTGTAAACCGCTTCTTGATAAAAATCTAATTAGCCAAAAATATGTTGATGGAATTATTGATTCAACAATTGAAAATGGTCCTTATTATATAATCGCTCCATTTTTGGCAATGCCACATGCAGCTGCAGGTCATGGTGTTTTTGAAGATTGCTTTTCACTTGTTACCTTCAAAAAACCTTTTTATTTTGATGGTGATAGCCGTCCAATCCAAATTTTGATAACTTTAGGGGCAACAAGTTCAGATATTCACACTTCAGTTGCTTTACCGCAAATTGTTGCTGTTTTTGAAAATAGCGAAAATGTTGAAGCGATTGTTAATGCAAAAAACAAAGATGAAATTATTTCCTTGATACAACAAGTTGATTTTACAAAATACCTTGAAAAATAGGTTTATTTTTCAAGGTATTTTTCATTTTTTTAACCCAAAAACAATTTAAAATCTCATCTAGAATTTCTCCAGTTTTTAGTTTTTTTTTCACTAAAAAATGGGATCTAAAAAAAAAAAAAAAAACACTGAAAATCGGCACTTTTTTAGATTTGGTTTGTTAAAACAAGCTAAAAAGTGAAAAAAATTTAGGAAAAAAGAGCCGATTTTTTGCATCTCAGATAGCATTTTCATGTGTAATTGTCCAAAAACAATTTAAAAGTGGCTCATATGAGCCACTTTTTTACTTTGTAATTTTTTGAATAAAAATGGTCTATTTTTGGTAATATTTTTGGTTTCAAAAATTTGTAAAGACATTAATTAGGTAAGTGAAGTCGTTAAATTTTTCTAAATCTAATCCAAAATATTCAATAATAACTTTTGCTTCAATTCCCAAATTCAAATGGAGTGAAACATAGTCAAAATAGGGATTATTTAGGCGCACTCACTCAAAGTCAATTAGCAAAACTGAATTAAAATCAACCAAAATATTCTTAAATTGCAAGTCATTATGACAAATTACCTGGGGGTCAAATTGGTACTTTTTGACTAAAAAGTGGTATTTTTCATCAAAAATTTCTTTTATTTTCCAATCAAATTGTCGAATATCTGTTATTTTTTGTTGTTGAAATTTAGTAACTGCTACAAACAACTGTTCTCTATGCTCCAACAGGGTTTCTGGTGTTAAAACTTGTTGGCCCAACCATTTTTTTACAAAGTTTCCTTGTTTGTAATAGATAAATTCTGGCCGATTTTTAATAAAATTATACTCATTTTCCCAATCAACAAAGTCATTTTTGACAAGACGAACTTGCACTTTTTCATTTCCAAAAAATCCTTGATAACTGCAGTTGTGAAAACCACAGGAAATTAAGCTGATTTTTGTTAATTTTTTGCTAATTCAATCAGGAAAAATTGTAAAATCCATTGTAATTCTTCAAAAATTCCCTTTATTTTAAGAGAAAAATTAACTCTCAATTTCCTTGTCAACTAGTTTTCCTTCAGCTAGAAGCGTCAAGGATAACAAAACTTTTTTTAATTCAAGCTCTTCTAAAATTTTGATGAGATGAGAATTAATTTCAATTCTTTGTTTTTCAAAAATATTAAAATTAAAAGTTGCATTAGTATTTAACTTGATAAAATCCTTGAAAAACAGTAATTTTTCCCGTTTTTCAAGGATTTGTTGCCCCAACTTCGGCGCTAAATTTTTGATATTGACCAAAATTCCATCTAAATTTTTATATTTTGCTAGTAATTTTAGCGCTCCTTTTTCGCCAAGACCTTCCAAAATTTTGATATTATCAGATTTATCACCTGCTAAAACTTTAAAGTCAATAACTTGATTTGGTAAAAATCCATAAATTTCAAAAAAATTATCAATTGTTTTGAAATTTATGAAATTTTTTTCAATTTTGCTAACTATTCTTGTTTTATTGTCAATTAATTGCAATAAATCCTGATCAGCCGTGAAAATAAGTATCTCAGTTTCTGGTTCTTCTTTGCGAATTTTTTGTTGCAATGAGGCAATTAAATCATCTGCTTCAAAATCACTTTCTTCAGATCAGGCAAAATTTGAGGTGTTCAGAATCGTTTTTATAATATTCATCTGTTCAAAAAGGCTTTCAGGCTGTTTTGGCCGCCCTTTTTTATAATCAGGATAAGTTTTATGACGCTCAGTTTTGTCGCCCTTATCAAAAGCAAAATAGATGTTAAATGGCTCAAAAAGCTTGATTAAACGAAAAACAGTTGTAAAAAAAATATGAATCGCTGAAGTATCAATTCCTTGCGAATTCACCATTCTAATCCCTGAAAATGTTGCATAAAAAGATTTGAATGCCAGTCAAGTTGCATCAACCAACAAAATATTTTTTGTCACTATTTACCTCACTCTTTGAAATTTGGTTGGGTAAAATAAAATTTATCTTCTTTCCCTTCTTTTCTAACCAAGTGAAAATGATAGAATTTCCCCTTTTCTAACTTAGAAAATTCTATCTTTTTTGTCCAAATTTCAATTTCATTTCCATCATCAGCCAAAATAACATGACATGTTTTTCCAAATTTTGTTGTTTTTAAAAAAACATTCTTGACTTGTAAAATAACACGATGTTCTAGATCTTTTTTAAGTTCAGTTAGGGGTGTTTGTCCTTCAAAAGCTGGATTTTTGAAAAAAGTCATCCCAAGCAATTTTCGCTCATTTTCCAGATTTATTTCATAATCAAAGGGCATTTTTTCAAGTTCTAATCCCAAATTTTCTTTCAGAACCGGAGCAACCGGATTGCCATTTTTGTCAGTAAGCACAAGACTTGCATTATCTCACAGAAAATCAAAATTATGCAAAAGTGTTTCCTGATTTCCAAAGTCATTAAGTGCATTTGCTAAAATTAGCTTTAAGAAAGCTGCTTTGGAAAAATTTATCAGTTTCATTCTTGTAATAAAATCACGGAAATTCTGATATTTTCCGTGATTTTGCCGTTCAGAAACAATTAATTTTACAGCCGCAATTCCCAGACCCTTAATCATTAAAAGCGGCAAAAAAATACTGTTTGTTTCTGCCAAAAAGACCGCATTTTCCTCAGAAAAATTAATGTTTGGCCGCTCAATTTTGAAGCCAAAACTGCGTGCTTCAGCAACATATTTAATAATATTTGCTTGCGCACCATTTTCATTGGAAATTAACTCAACAAAGAAAAATCCTGGAAACTTTGCCTTTAAAAAGGCCATTTTGTAAGCTAAAGTTGCATAAGCAATTGCATGCGCCTTGTTGAAGCCATAGTCTGCAAATTCATAAATCAGATCGTAAATTTTCTGTACAGTTGCTAATTTATGACCTAATTTATGACCTTTTTCAATGAAGTTATCTCTAATTTGTGCCAGTTTTTCTTCATTTTTTTTTGAAATTGCCACCCGGATTAAATCAGCTTGTGCAAGACTAAAACCAGCAACAACCTGACAAATTTGCATAATTTGTTCCTGATAAATGATAACACCAAAAGTAGAATCAAGAATTTTGTCATATTCAGGAAAAAATTTGTCTCATTTTCCTGATTTTTTGTTAGCAGCATAAACCTTAATTTGCTTGATTGGCCCAGGCCGATAAAGCGAAATTATGGCCGAAACATCGGCAATTGAATTTACCTTAATTAAACGAATTGCGGCTGTCATTCCTGGTGATTCAAGTTGAAAAATACCACTTGTTTTTCCATCTGAAAGCAATTTATTTGCCTCTTCACTATAAACTGGCAATTGCAAAAAGGTTAAATCAAGGCCAGTTTTCGACATTTTTTGGAGAATATTATCAACAATTGTCAAATTCTTAAGACCTAAAAGATCAATTTTTAAAAGCGAGAAATCTTCCAAAAATTCAGCACTATATTGTAATTGATTTAAATTTTCCTTAGAAACGTGTGTGGGTACAAGTTGCCTAATTGGTAATTTTGAAAGCACAATTCCAGCTGCATGCGTTGAAGATTGCCGAGGAACCCCTTCCAGGAAAACACTAATTTCAAAAATCTTTTTATAAATTTCACTATCATTATTGTAACCTTTTTGAATCAATTTATAAAAATCTGATTTTTCATCATAAGCTTGCTGCAAGGTAAAATTTGCCTTGATTAATTTTGCATTTTGGTTAATTTGCGTTTCAGGAATCCCGAAAGCCTTAGAAATATCACGAAAAACACTTCGTGCCGCCAAGGTTGAAAAAGTAATAATTGTTGCACAATGATTATTACCATATTTTTTAAAAAGGTATTCAATAATTTCGCCACGCCTGGTATCTTGAATATCAATATCAATGTCAGGCATCGTGATTCGCTCTGGATTTAAAAACCTTTCAAAAATAAGGTCATATTTAAGTGGATTTACAGTTGTAATGTCAAGTAAATAGGCAATTAGTGAACCCGAAGCCGAACCTCTTCCTGGACCAATAAGGATTTTTTTTTGTCTTGCTCAGCGCAAAAAATCCCAAATTACTAAAAAGTAATTACTAAAATTAAGACTACAAATTGTTTTGTATTCATGTGCAAGCCGTTTTTTTCAAATATAATTTTGCAATTCAGTTTGTTTTTCAGCAACTGCTTTATTTAAAATTTTTTTCAAAAACTCATTAGGATTTAGTGCGCTTTCTTCATTAAGATCAGGAAGATTAAATTGAGTTTTTGGGAACTCAATTTTGATATTTTCAACAAGTAAATTTGTCCTTTCTGCAACAATTGGATCAATTTCACATTCTCATTTGTCAAAGTCATAAAATTTTCTTTTTGAATCAAAATTTACCCCTTTAATTTTCGCAAGATATTGATGATAAATTCCTTCTTTTGCAAAAAGAACATCACGTTCTTGCACATAAACAGCATTTTCAACTGTTGGATCATTTAGGGAAATAAAGTAATTTTTTAGATTTTGTAACAAATTTGTTAATTGCTGCTTAGTTTTTGCAAAATAACCTTTTTTTGGGTGGTCAATAATGATAATGTCAGGCTGATTTTCTAAAACAACGATATTTAGTGAAACATTATGTAATTTTTTTGAGGAAATTTCGGAAAGAAAAATGTAACCTTGATAATTTTTAGCTAGTAAAATAAAATGAAAATTTTCAATTTCAATTTCCAAACCAATTATCGGATTTATCTTGTTTTTAAGACATAATTTGTAAAATTTAGGTATTCCGTACATTGAATTTAAGTCAGTTAAAACTAGGGTTTTTAAATCATTTTTAACTGCGAATTCAATTAGCGAATCTAATTTGATTGTCGAGGACAGAAAAGTGTATTCGCTAGTTGTGTGTAAATTAATAATTTTCATGATTTTCTAACAGTAATTCTCAGATTTAAATTGCAAAATAGGTAATAAAATAAGGGAAATTATTCATTTTTTTCGTTATTAATGCGTGCAAAAACTTTATCCATTTGGTCAACCCGACTAGCAACAGGATCGAGCTGAAAATGCAATTCTGGAACTTTAAAACCATCAAGTAAATTACCAAATTTAAGGCGAATAAATTTTTGTGCTTTAACAATTTCTGCTAAATTTGCTTCAGGATCACTTTCAAATTCTAAATAAACAAAAAGGTGGGAATTATCCCCTGAAAGTCGAGCTCAATTGACTGAAACAGGCATCCTATCAGCAAAATTGGATTCAATCACTTTTGCAATTAACTGCTCATAGTAAGCTTGTTTTTTTTGATGACTAACTGCCATAATTTTTCCTTTTATTCTTCAATTTCAACTTCTAAAAATGCTCTTAATTCATCATCAATTTCAATGTCATTAAACCGATAAATATGGGTTCCAAATTCATTTCCAACCACAGCCTCTTTGACATTATTTTTATCACGTTGCAGTGACTCGATTCTTCCTGAATGAATTAACTTTTTATTTCTTCAAACTTCAACCTTGCAATTTTCAACAAATTTTCCCTCAAGAACACTACATCCAGCAATTGAACCAACTTTTGAATACCAGAATTTAGCAATAATTTTCGCAATTCCAATTTGTTGCAATTCATATTTAATTTCCCGTAATCCCAAAACTTGCTTTTTAATTTCATCAATAATTTTGTAAATAATTGTGTGCTTACGAATTTCAACCCCAGCAACTTTTGCTTGTGCTTCAATCGACGCTGGTGTTTGCAAATTAAATGCATAAATGATTGAATTTGAGGTCTGTGCTAGCAAAATATCAGCCTTGTTTACTGCTCCAACTCCTGAGTGAAGAATGTGAACATCAACCTGTTTTGAAGACAATTTTTCAATTGTTTGTTGTAAAGCTTGGGCAATTCCAGCAACATCAGCTTTAATGATAATGTTTAAAGTTTTTGCTTTTGTTTGTTGTGAGGATTGAACTTTTGTGCGAATAATTTTTTCAGCACTTTTTTTCTCAAGCGCAAGCTGTTTGGCAAATTTTTCTTCATGGAAACCAAAAAATTTATCACCTGCTTCAGGGACATAATTTAGCCCTGTTACAATTACTGGTGTGCCTGGAGGTGCTGATTTTATTGCTTCATTGTTTGTATTTTCAAGGGAACGAATACGTCCATATTGAAAACCAGCTACAATAAAATCACGAACTTTTAAAGTCCCATTTTGAACCATTAAAGTGGCAATTGCCCCCCGATTATGGTGTAATTTTGCTTCAATAACAACGCCAATTGGATAACGATTTTTGTTTGCTTTTAGTTCAAGCATTTCAGCAACTAGCAAAATTGCCCGAAAAAGATCGTCAATTCCTGCGCCTGTAAGCGCTGAACCGTAAACAAAAATGTTATTACCACCTCATTCTTCAGTGACAACATCAAGACTTGAAAGTTCAGTTTTGATCCGATCAAGATCCTTATTTTCTTTATCCATTTTGTTAACGAAAACAATTATTGGCACTTGCGCTGCCAAAGCATGACTAATTGCTTCTTTTGTTTGTGGCATCACGCCATCATCGGCAGCAACAACTAAAACAATAATATCAGTTAATTTTGCGCCACGGGCACGCATTTGTGTAAACGCTTCATGACCTGGTGTGTCAATAAAATTGATTGTATTTCCTTCGAAAACAACTTGATAAGCACCTGTATGCTGTGTAATTCCACCTTTTTCTGACTTGGCAACATTAGTTTTACGAATATAATCAAGTAAAGTTGTTTTTCCGTGATCGACATGCCCCATAACCGTAATTATTGGTGGTCGTGGACTTAAATCAACATTTTCGTCCTGAATTTGGACTTTGTCCATGAAATTAGTGGCATCAATTTGCACTTCTTTTTTAAAATCAAGGTTAAATTCAAGACAAATTTCGGCAATTTCTTCTTCAGATAAGCTGTGATTTAAATTGTACATTTTTGCTTGATTGAAGAAATAGGTAATTATTTCATTAGCACTTACATTGATTTTTTGTGCTAATTCAGCAATAGTGAGCATTCCTGAAAAAAGGAAGACACCATTTTCTACTTTTGTTTCAACAGTTTTTAATTGGGATTTGATTTCTCCTGTATTTGAGATTCTTTTTTCCTGTTTTTTCATCATAAATCGACCTCGATGGCTAAGTTTTGGTAAGCAAAAATGGGGATATTTGCTTTGTAAGTATAGTTAAATTTTTTTTTTGTAATTGCCAAATTTATTTTATCATAATCCAGAAGCACATATGATCCTCTGCCACCAATTTTAGGGTCAAAAAAAGGGTCAAAAATCAATTTACCGTCACGATAAACAAAGCGGACAAGTTCAGAAACAGGATAAGCTTTCCTGTCAACAATACATTTTCTTGTGTAATTTAGGAGCTTTCTTTTCATTAATAATTAAATTCTTCTTAAATTTGGCTTAAAAATCAAAGTCATCAATATCAAGATCGTTAACACCGGCATAATTAATTAAATCATCATCGGATTTAAAGTTTTTAAAGTGATTTTCATTTTGTTGCACTGTTTCAATAACAGGATTTTCACTTTTTGTAGGTTCATTTTCCTCTTTTTTTGGCGAAAATGTGCGCACACGCGGTTTTACTGCCGCGCTTTCATGCTGTTTGTCAATTAATTCGTTTTCAATTGCTGATTGATTTAGAGCTGAATCAAAAAGCGAATCAGCATCAAAAAATGATTTTTGATCATTTTGATTAAAACCATATTCGTTGGATTCGTAAAAATAGTCTTGATTTTTGCTATTTTCACTTCAATTTTGCACACCGCCACGCGATTTTTTCGCCGAATTATTGCGCGAAGCATTACTTCTGTCACGATTTGAATTCCGGCCTTCACTTTTTGAGTAATTCAAGAATGATTGTTCACTTGGACGCTCTAATTCGATCATATCGGCTTCAAATTCACGCAAAATTGAAGAAAAAGTATCATTTGGTGTAAAACTGGAATGGCGCGAGAATTGAAAATCTCTTGTTTGTTGGCGCGCCAAAAACTCATTTTTGAGTTCAAATAATTCTGCTTCATCACGGATATTTCCGTTTCATTCAATTTCAAAGGAATTTTCCTTTAAAACTAAAGAATAAGGAAGAATTTCCAATTGCGAACGTGTTAAATCAGAAGTTAATTTAACATTTGAACCCTTTCTTCCAATTGCTAAACTATGTTGAAAATCAGGGACAATTACCGTAAAACGGCGCACTTTGTTGTTAATCCGAAACTCTTTGATACAAACAACGCGCGCGGGCGCAAGACCGTTAACAATAAACTGGGCTATATCCGCATCGTATTTGATCACCTCAATTTTTTCACCATTAAGTTCTTGTGAAATTGCAAAAACACGGTTTCCGGTGGATCCAATTATTGAGCCAACTTCAGAAATATTTTTTGCTTCTGCTTCCTCAGTACGGCGAATTGCAACTTTGCATTTTTCGCCCGGAATCCGAGCAATTGAGGCAATTTCAAGATATTTTGATTGCAATTCGGGAATCGAATTAATAATTTTTTCCTTAACTAATTGAATTGATTTCGAGGAAACAACAATCTGCGATTGCCGAGTATTTTTAGTAACATCTTCAATTACAACTTCCATGCGATCACCAATTTTAAGGTTTTTACCAGAAGCATAGTGACTTGGCATGAAGGCAGCAACTTTGTCCTGGTCAATTTCAAAAATGTAGCCAGCAGAAATTTTATTTGTGATTGTGGCTGTAACTACCTTATTTTTTAAGGGATAGTAACGGTTATAAATATTGTTGCGAACAATGTCGGAAATTCGTTGTTTGAAAGCATGCATAATTGCCGTAAAAAGTCATTGTTCAAAGAGTTCCAAATTGATTTGGATTGGAAAAACATCATCAATTTTTGCTTCTTGATCATAATTTTTTGCATCTGAAAGTGCAATAAAAGAAAAAGATTCATTGACCTTTTCTTCATAGGTTTTTAAATTTTCAAAATGACTATCAGCAACAACAACTCCGTTGGTGTTTAGGACTTTAAAATCCAAATTTTCCAAGTCAGCATTGATCACAATTTCAGCATCAGGATCAATTTTTTTTGTAATTACGTACTCAATTGCATCACGAAAGACTTCAATAACCGCAGTTTCAATAAGTTCACTATTTTTAGCAACAGCTTTAATTGATTCAACAATCAATTTCAGTGTGTCTTTTTGATTTTTATCAACTTGTACGCTTTTTTTTCTTGGCATAATTTCTCCTAATAGTTTTTAAAGCATTCCGTACTTTGAAATTATTTCAATTTCATAATCAAATTTGCACTTTTCATTCTTTTCAATGAATCGTTTAACATCATAGCGAAGCCAACCAACATACTCTCAGGTACGGTAAATTGTTACAATTTGTAGGCATTTTTTTCCATTTTCATTAATGACAAAATTAGCTGACAAAATGGTAGGAAGCTCATCCATTAATTTTTCAAGATCTAAACTTGTTTCTATGTTCAAGATTTTTTCCTTTATGTGCGTTTTTAAAAACAAAGAGGCTGCCAGAACGACAACCTCTTGTTTTGACAGTCACAAATAATTATAACATTTTTTTTTTTTTTTTTAAAATCAAAAAAAAAAAAAAAAAATGTTTAAAAAAAAATAAAAAAGGCACCTTTTCAAGGCGCCTCCAAACTAATATTACAATAATGTGCAATGGAGCAAAAGTAAAATAGAAACTCAACTAAAAATCTTTTTTATTATAATCTAGGTAACTTTTATGGACATGGGGGCGAAATATTTAGAAGTTGCCCCAAAATTAATTTAAGCCGAACCATGCACGATATGATTTTTTACATAATACAAATCAATTACAAGCAACAAAAAAAAATAAGTAAGTTATTGTGATAATTAAATCCAACTTTTTTATGATTTATATATTGAAATATTGTATGGAATATGATGTTTGTAAAAGTCAAATATGAGTCTAAAAAGAAAGTTGGTTGCTTGTACAAATTTTGGCATTCACACAAGCAGATACAATTATACCATGTTTTGATTTTTTTTAGTTTTTTAGTTTTTTAGTCAACTGCGTTTATTTAATTAAATAGGCACGTTAACAAATTTCAAAAGGTTTTTGTGTTTACAGTGGTTAGAAAAAAAATTTTAACCTATTTATTATTTTTGTTCATACAAACATAATTCATATGAACAAAAATAATTATATAACATTTTTTTAAAAATAAAAACTTTTTTACAAAATTTTTTTAATTGCACAATAACCCCTAAACCTTACGCTTTTTGCCAAAAAATTCATTTAAAAATTTTATTAAAAAATATATTAAATAAAAAAATTCTTACTAAATTAGTATATTAATTTATGTTTTAAAAATCCTGTTCTTGTGATTTAGACAAAAATTTTTGATTTCTTTTCTTAAAAAATAAGGTATTAATTATTAAAAAAATCGATGAAAAAAGCATTAGCAGCATTGCAATAATTGGATAAATAAAGCCTAAAAATGCTAGTGGAACAAACAAAAAATTAAATAAAATTGCTCATGTAAAATTAATTTTTATTAATTTGTTTGTTCGTCGAACAATTTCAATTGCCTTGTATACTAAAATCAAATCAGGTTTCAGGAGTGAAACATCAGCAATTGAATTATTTAGCCCCGATCCGGTTTCAAAAGCCATTGATAAAGCTGCTGTTTTTGTTGCCAAAACATCATTTATGCCGTCGCCAACAAAAATCACAGGCGATTTTTTTTGCAAATCTGCAACCAAACTTGCTTTTGCCTGTGGTTGCAGATTTGCAAAAAATTGTGAAATTCCTACTTTTTTTGCAATATCAGCCACATTTTTTTGATTATCGCCAGAGGCAATAATGCATTTAAATCCTTGATTTTGCAGCTTTTTTATTGTATCTTTTGCTGTTTTTTTGATTTCATCCTTAATTAAAAAAACAGCAACAATTTCGTAATTTTTTGCCAAAACTGTGTAATTTCCGTTTTCAGTAAATGAAAAATTTTGATTTTGCAAAAAGTTATTTTTTATTGCAAAATCATGTGACAAAATTTGTCAAATTGTTCCCTGCTGATCAACATATTTTAGACCTTGACCTGGAATTTCCTCTGCAAAAAGAAACTCGACTTCATGATCAATAAAATTGAAAATAGCATTAGAAATCGGGTGTGTAGAATTTTGTGTCATTTGCTTTGCAAGCAAAAGTAAACTTGGATCACCCTGAAAATCAACAACTTTCGGCATTCCTAAAGTTAATGTTCCTGTTTTGTCAAAAATAATCACTTTTGAAAGTAAAATTTGTTCATAAACTTGTGAATTTGCAAAAAGAATCTTATTTTTTGATGCTAAAATTGATGATGAATAAATTGCTATTGGGGCAGCAATTCCGAATGCGCATGGACAGGAAATTACTAAAACAGCAACTGCAATATAAATTGCAGCTGAAAGCGGGCTTGAGTCTCGCGGCAAACTAAAACCTGGATAAATTTTTTGAAAATCACCAAGCAAATAGCCAACAGTAAGTCAAATTATGAATGCAAAAATCGACAAAATTAACACTGCTGGTGTGAAAATTGAGACAATTTTTTTTGAAATAGTTTCAATTTTTGAAGGCGATTCAAAAATATTTTCAAGGCGATTAATTGTTTGCATCAAAAAGGATTCACTTGCTTTTTTTGTTGCCAAAAGTTTAAAAGTATCACCAATATTGACACTTCCTGAAAGAATTTCCTGATTTTTGTGAAATTCAAGTGGCAAGGGCTCGCCATTAATTGATTGGTAGTTCAAAATGGCAAAATCTGATAAAAGTTGTCCATCAACTGGGACAGAGTCACCTTTTGATACTAAAACACAGTGTCCTTTTGTAATCTTGTGCGTTGGAATTTGGATTTTTTTACCATTATCTAGAATGAAGGAGTTTTTGTTTTTTAACTTAAAAAGATCCTTTAAATCTTGGTTTGAACTTTTTTGCAATTTCTCTTCAATGAATTTTCCTACATTAAAAAACAAAAAAAGTACAATTGAAACCTCAAAAAATTCCATATTAACAGCATTTTGTTGTCCTGTTGCTAGTTTGTAAATAAAAAAAATTGCTGAATATAAAAAGGAAACATGACTTGCAATTGCAATTAACAAATCCATTGTGAAGATTTTTTTAAGCATATTTTTGTAACTTAAAAAATATTTTTTTTCCAAAAAAATTACAAAAATAGCTTGAAAAAAGAGAAGAAAAACTAAAACTAGCAAAATTTTTTCATGATTTTTTAGACGCAAAAAATGATAATGAACTAGTGTTTCAAAAATAAAAACTGAAAAAACAAAAATAAAAATAATAAATTCAGTGATTATTTTTATTTTTGTCCACTTTTTGCTTTTAAAAAAGACAAAAAAATTAGTCAATCCGAGCACAACTATAACCAACTGAAGCCAGTTTTTTAATTATGAAATCATCAGAATACTTATTTTCATCACAGGTAATTTTCAAAATTTTAGCACTGACATTTAGATTTCAAGAAATATCAGGAAAATCAGCAAAAAGCTTTGCTAAAACGCCTTGACAGCTTGCGCATTTTATATTAATTTCAAATCTTCTGATAGTGTTCATTAGTAAATCATCCTTCATTTTTTTAAAAAAATATAGAACAAAAAAATTTGAAAATACAAATTTTTTTGTTATTTTTCTTTAATTAACAAGGAATCTTGATCCATTTTTGGACTTTTTTTAATTCCAAAATAGTCCAAAATTGTGGGCGCAATATTTGCCAATGTGCCGTTTTTAAGCTTTAAATCCTTATCGGTTGTAATCAACATCACCGGAAAAGATGTGTGTTTTGTTGATGGATTGCCATTTTCGTCTTCAGTTAATTCAGCGTTTCCATGATCAGCAGTGATAAAAAGATGGAAATTATTTTCCTTTGCCCAAGAAAAAATCCGACCAATTTGTGTATCCAAAGTCTCAACTGCTTTAATTGTCGCAGCTAAATTTCCGGTGTGGCCAACCATGTCAGGATTAGCAAAATTAACCACAATTAGGTCATAATTTCGACCTACTTGGATTAATTTATCAGTAATTTTTGCAGCTGACATTTCCGGAAAGTCAGCATATGATTCAACTTTTAGTGAATCAACCAAAATTCGATCTGAATTTTGCAAATCAAGTTCAACACCACCATCAAAAAAGAAGGTAACATGGGCGTATTTTTGCGTTTCAGCTAGTCTTAATTGCTTTAATCCAGCTTCAGCAACAACTTTTCCTAGCGGTTCATCAACCTTAACTTCTTCAAAGGCAACATCACAATTGATGCCTTCATATTTCATCATTGAAACAAAAACATCAATTTTTACGGGATTTTTGGGCATTTCTGAATAAAGATTAGTCTTTAAAATAAAATGCGAAAGTTGCCTTGCTCTATCAGGGCGAAAATTGAAAAAAATGACAGGATGATTGTCATTCAAGAAATCTCTTTGTGCAATTTCACTTGAAATTGCCGGTTCAAAAAATTCATCAAAAATACCTTTTTGATATTGTGATTCCACATAATCAAGGACATTTTTGAATGAATTTTTCGCATTACCACGAAGAGCATCAAACCCTTTTTCAATTCTTTCAAACATTTTGTCGCGATCCATTGAATAAAAACGGCCAGAAATTGAAGCAATTTTGTAATCGGGAAAGTCCTTAATTTTTGCTAAAAGTTCACCAATTCAAGGTTTTATTGATTGTGGCGAAACATCACGGCCATCACCAAAAAGGTGAATATTCAATTTTTTAACACCGAATTTACTTGCAAAATCAATTAAAGCAAACAAATGGTCTTGGTGTGAGTGTACCCCACCAGGTGAAAAAAGTCCCATAATTTGTACAGGAAATCCTGTTTTAAGACTATGTTCAAAAACAGCAATAAATTTTTCATTTTCAAAAAAAGCCCCATTTTTCAGGGCATTATTGATGATTGAAATTCCAGTGTGAATCACAAAACCAGCACCAATGTGTAAGTGGCCGACTTCGCTATTTCCCATCTGCCCTTGAGGCAACCCAACATCTTCACCTGAAGCAGAAATTAAACTATTTGGAAAATTTTTGAAAAGCATATCAAAAACAGGTGTTTTTGCTAACAAAAATCCGTTTCCTTGTGATTCTTGGCGAATCCCAAGACCATCAATGATAATTAAAATGACTTTTTTGGACATTTTTCCCTCTTTTTATGAATTTTTAGCTGCTTTTACCGAGCGCATCACTGCACGAATTTGTGCTTCTGAAGGTTTTCGACCCATTTGCATATACATTGCACGAATCATGTTTTCGGTGATGGGAGGATTTTCGCGAATTTGCTTTTCAAACATTCTTTTGGAAACAAAAAGTGCAATAATTCCACCCACAATGAATAAAATTATCCCAACAGCAATTGTGATTCCAATCCAACCACCAAGGCCAACACCACCGGCAACATTGAGATTTGTGCTGATTTTTTCGTTTAAATCAGCAAAATTTTTAACCATTTTTACTCCTTAATTCTACAAGTTTTGCATAAATTTTATTAGTTATACTAAAATGCATTTTAACATTTTTTTCTAAAAAAACTTCACCATGTTTGTTAATTTGCATCACACAAAAATCAACAATTTTGGTAATTTGGTTGGAACCAGCAGGAAAAATTGCTTGTCATTTCGCTTGTCGTTGAGCAAATTTTTGACTTAAAGCAAATTTGGCAATTATTGAAGCAGCAGCAACTTGTTTAATTTTTGTATCAGCTTTTTTTTCTAAAATCAAAGGATATTTTTCTAGATTTCAAGGTGAAAAATTGGCAAAATTGGCAATTTTTTCCAAATATTGTAAAAATTTTGCTTCACTAACAAAACCATCAATAAAAATTTTGTTGATGGTTTTACCATCGAAATTTTTCACAATTTTGCTTAAAATTTTAAAGTACAAAAGAGACTTAATTTCATGTGAATTCAGACCTTTTTTGATCAAATTGTTATATTCTTCCATTTCCAAAACAAGGAATTCAAAGGTAATTTTTGGCTTTAAAAGCTGAAAAAGATCAGCTATTTTCTTTTCAGTTAGTAATTTTGAATCAACTATTTGTGCCAAAAGTACTTTTTCAACTTCATTTTCAACAAAAGCAGCACAAGAAACTGTTAAATTTGTAAAATATTCACCTACGCCAACTTCATCGCAGCCAATTACAAGATCACTTGACTTATAAAGTTCGAAATTAAACAAGGTCATCTTCCTTTAATGCAACAATTTTTTCCCTTATTTTTGTGATTATTTTTTGTTGATTTAGTTTTCATTCAACAAAATTAATCACTAAAATTGGATATTCTTTTTTTTCAACAAACTTAATCGAATCAAAATATTTAATAAATTGCTGAGGCGTGCGATATTCAAGTGAATCAAGGAAAATTCCAAATAAAAATTGACCCT
Source organism: Mycoplasma sp. 'Moose RK' (assembly GCF_015708155.1). Classification (GTDB taxonomy): domain Bacteria; phylum Bacillota_I; class Bacilli_A; order Mycoplasmatales; family Metamycoplasmataceae; genus Mesomycoplasma. Next base: position 16,711 of record NZ_JADDYD010000002.1, on the reverse strand, counting down.
GGTCAAATACTGCAACATCAATTTCCACACTTCCAATTACAAAATTGGTTTTTGGTTCAAAATCAGGAAAAATTGCTATAAAATCTTCAATAAATTGTTGTTGAAATTTATTGAAAAAGGCTGATTTTCCAGTAATTGTCAAATTAGAAAGTGAAGGTTGACTCTTGATTTTGCGTGAATAGTGAACTTGTGAAATTACATCAAGATCAAGGAAATTAATTCAAGCTTTGAAAATTTCCAAATCTTCAGAAATTGAAGCATTTTGAATTTCACTTGCATTAATTGATTTGCAAATTATCATTTTTTGGCGAGCACGAGAAGTTGCCACATTTAAGGCGTTTTTTCCACCCTTTCGGGCAATATAAGTGGAAGCAAACTTTGCAGTTTGATCATAAGCCACTGAAATTATCACTAAATCAGCCTCATCTCCTTGAATATTTTCAAGATTATTGACAATAATTTTATCAGTGTAAATCATTTTTTCAATTTCAGGGTAAGAATCAAAAATGATTTTTTCAATTGCATTTTGTTGATTTTTATTAAAGGCCAAAATGATCATTGTCTCGAATTTGTGCAGAAACTTCTGCGCTATTTTCACAACTGCTTCAGCCTCTGCTAAGTTTTGTTGACCATCTCACTGCCCACCCACATTGTGAACTTCAATCACATCTGTACCATCAAAACGATAATTATTGGCAATTTTTAGTTCAGAATCATAAAAATGTTTGGAGTTAAAAGTCATTAAAGAAGCATGCTTTGAACGATAATTTTTGTCAAGCATTACGTTAAAGACACCTTTGGAATGAGCATATTCTAAAATTGATTCAATGTTAGCAAAAGCATCATCTTCTGATTCTTCATTCGTTTTAGAAGCAAATCAGCGTACTGGCTGCATTTGCTGATGGTCTCCCACCAAAATTTTCGTTTTTCCATAGTACAAAAGTGGCAAAGCCTCTTCTAAAAACATCTGTGAAGCTTCATCAATAATCACATAATCAAATTCTTTTTTCTCAAACATCACTAATTCAATGTCAGGAGTTGTGATGATAACAGGAAAAAGTGTCTTGATAATTTTGGCATGTTTAAGAAGAAATTTATAAGGTGACATTTTCTTTTTCTGGGTAACGCTGAGACGAAACCGGTTGTAATCTTGCTGAAATTCCTCGTCTTTTGTCAATTTTGTTAACATTTCAAAAACTTTTTTTGCTTTAAAAACAAAAAGCGCTTTGTCACTTATGACCTCAATTTTGGATTTAGTGGCAAAATTGAGGAAATTTTCCAAGTTAGCAAAATTTGAAATGTTTAATTTTTCAATTTTACTGTAAATATTTTCCAAATTATCGTCATAATTTGTTAGATTTGCAAGGATGATGTCAACATCGTCACGTAAATCTTTTGAAACAGCATGAAGCGCTTTTTCATAAATTTTCAATTTTCTTTTCAAAGTTGACTCAATAATGTGAAGTTTGAGCTGAGTTTGTGTGCGTGGCGACCTTTTTGGATTAATATTAATCGATTTGGATAGTTTAAAAATCGCTTCAGCAACATTAAGTGAAAAGAATTTATTGGCATTTTCAATAATTTTATAGGCTTCCAATGTGTCGTTTAGAACTTCTTCATCGGGAAAAATTTTCATTGCAAGTTCCAAATATTCACGGTCCTCATTTGAAAAAACTTTGATCTCGCCAAACTCAGATTTAAGGTTAAAATTCTCGATAATTTCGACATATTCTTCAATTGGTTTGTAAAAATCCTTGTAATTTTCCAACTTTTCGTTGATCACAAAAAGACAAAAATAAGAAATCATTTTTAATCTTTTACGCAAAACAACAAGGGCAATTTTTTTCTGCGAACTGACAAGTGCGGTTTTGCTTAAAGCAATAATATTGGCAATAATATTGGCGATTGTCTGCGATTTTCCGGTCCCTGGGGGCCCTCAAATTATTGTGTTTTGCAAAATTGCCGAAATATGGGCATAATCCTGTGTAAAATTAGTTGGTTGAATTTTGAAAAAACTACTAAAATTAGGCGAAAAAAGCGATTTTTCAACATTATTTCGGTAAATATTTTTGTCAATATTTACATCGATTAAGCTGTGAATTTCACCTGTTTTAATCATTGTTTCCATAATTTGGCGCTGATGTGATCCACCAGTGTTAAAGAAACCTAGAACAACACCAGGATAAAAAGCAATTGTCTCATCAGCGGGAACAACATCTTTGGGAACAGCGGCAATTATGCTTGGAATTTCAAACTTATCTTCAAAAATTTTTCTTAAATGTTCCACTAATTCGTCAATTGAAAATTCAGAAAAATCAAAGTCAAAATCAAAATGATAGTCCAATTTTTTCAAAAATGTTGCCAATTTATTATTTAATTTTATGTGCCCGTCAGCATGCAAATTTGGTACTGAACTTGAAATTGAAACTTCACATTCTTTAACAAAAAGTGGGCCAAAAAATTTTCGGTCCTCAATTGCCAAAGAAATGTAAAGAAAACCGATGTGTAAAGGTCAAATGTTGCGATCACGCAAGATATCGTAAGATTTTTTAATTAATCTTTTTCATTTTGCTAGTCCCGTTTGTTTTTTGTAATTAATTTTGTTAGTAATATTTGTTTTCGCGTTCTGAAAATCAGCATCCAATGATTTCAAGTCAGCAGTTGTAAGTTTGTAATTGTTATTCTTAAAAAGTTCAACAAATTCTTCTTTGTTAGCAGTTTCATTAATTTTTTCAAGTAAATCACCAAATTCGTAACTAGCAAGTGAAAACGATGAAATTGGCAAAGAAAGCAGCTTTTTGAAATCAGAAAGATTGAGCGCTGAAAACAAATCAATGTAATTTTCGTTGTCAATTCTTGTAAAAAGTGCTGAATCAGCGCGCTCAATTGTACTTAAATTCGCCAGTAAACGTTCGTAACTAACATTTTGGTTTCCAGATTGAAACTTTTGGTTTTCTTTTTTTGGGTCAAATTTTTCCATTTTTTTATACTAAATCCTCGTAATTTTTTGTTTTTTTAGGTGAAAAATTTTCAATTGCTTCGCAAATTACCTTCGAACGGCTTCCAACTATCAAATTCACAGTTTGAAAATCAACAACCACGCCCGAAACACCTTTTAATTGTTTGATTTTTTCAAAATCTAAATTTTCAGTTGTCCTTAATTTTATAATTAAGCGGGAAATCTTGTAACTGCTGTTTTCAATATTTTTTTTACCCCCTAACAAATTAATTAATTTCTCGATTTCAAAGTCAAGTTTGACTGAATATTGAAAATCAGACCTTGTTTTATTGAGTTTTTTGCTAATCAGTTTACCAAAAAAACCAAAAGTGATGATTTGTAAAAACAGGTAAACTACTTTTGAAAAAAAAATCATAATAATTCATTAATTATACTCATTTTTTACTATTTTTTATCATTATATGATAGAATTTTTAAAACATGAAGAAAAGATTGGTAACTGGAATAACAGCGACTGGTGAATTAACGATTGGAAACTTTTTGGGTTCAATCAAACCAAGCGTTGAATTGCAAGAAAAATACGAAAATTTTATTTTCGTTGCCGATTTACATGCGCTTACTTTGCCAATTCAGCCCGAAGAATTAAGTAAAAATCGCAAAAGTATTTTTGCTTTCTACCTTGCTTGCGGTTTTGATCCTGAAAAAACTACTTTGTTTTTTCAATCAGAGGTCAGCGCACACGCTGAATCATACTGACTTTTTCAAACACAAACAACAATTGGTGAGCTGTCAAGAATGACACAATTCAAGGACAAATCAAGACAAAAACAACAAAATAACACCGAAACTATCCCAACCGGCTTGCTCACTTATCCGATTTTAATGGCTGCTGACATCCTTTTGTACAACGCTGATTTTGTTACTATTGGCGCCGATCAGGCACAACATCTTGAATTAACACGAAATATTGCAGAAAAATTCAACAAAAAATTCAACGCTAATTTCAACATTCCTGAACCTGTAATTTCACAGGCAACCAAAAAAATTATGTCGCTAACCGATCCAACCAAAAAAATGTCCAAATCAACAAGTGACAAAAATTCGGCAATTTTTCTGACTGATTCACCAAAAGTTGCTTTTCAAAAAATTCAAAAAGCCGTAACTGACTCAGAAAATAAAATTTACTTTAGTGAAAACAAACCTGGAATTACGAACCTTTTAAACATTTTTATGGGTCTTAGTGGCAAAAATCAGGAAGAAACCCTTGCTTTTTTTCATGACAAGGATTACTTTTTTCTCAAGCAGACTGTTGGTCAAATCGTTGCTGATTTTCTTGAAGAAATTCAAGAAAAATACCAGCAAAATGCAATTATTATTGATGCTTTGGCAACAATTGGTGCCGAAAGAGCAGCAAAAATTGCTAATTTAAACTTGAATAAAATTAAGAAAAAATTAGGGCTTTAAATTCATGAACCAAAAAATTGATAATCAGCTCAACCACTCTGCCGCTCACCTTTTGGCATGTGCGATTAAAATACTTTTCCCGCAGGTAAAATTGGGAAATTGCGCTATTTTTGAAGATGGTTTTTTCTATGATTTTGATTTGGAAAATTCAATTTCACAACTTGATTTTGCAAAAATTGAAAAAATGATGCAAAAATTGTTGACAAAAAACCTACAGATTATTAAAAAAAATTCTTTAGAATCAAGAATTTTAACTGAAGAATATAAAAAAATTTTAGAGAAAAATTTTAGAGAAAAATCTGCAAAAATCACCTATTTTTCTATAGTTGATCAAAATAAAAACGAGATTTTTGCAGATTTTTGCACAACTGGTGAACTTGAATCTCTTAATAAAATCAAACATTTTAAACTTCTTAACATCGCCGGTGCTTATTGACTTGGTAGCGCAAAAAACAAGCAACTGACACGAATTTATGGCACCTGCTGAGATTCAAAGGAAAATTTGGCAAAATTTCTTGAAATTTTGCGTCAAAGACAAGAGCAAGACCACCGCAAGCTAGGGAAAAAAATGCAATTATTCACTTTCAGTCCCCTTTTTGGTTTAGGGTTTCCTATTTGGCTTGAAAATGGGATGAAAATTCACAACAAAATTAAACAAGTAATTCTCAAATTTGACCGTAATTACGGCTTCAAAGAGGTGATGACGCCCCACTTTGGTCATCAAAAGCTATACGAAATTTCCGGACACCTAGATCATTATAAAGATGATATGTTCGCATCTTTGGATGTTGATTCAGAGTTCTTGATTCCAAGGCCAATGACCTGCCCTCACCATATTGTGTTGTTTTCTGGCCAACTTTTTAGTTATAGAAATTTGCCTTACCGGATTTCTGAGCAATCGCGTTTGTATCGTTACGAAAAATCAGGCGCGCTTTCTGGGCTTGAGCGCGTGCGCGCAATGGATCTTACAGAAGGTCATATTTTTGTTGCCAAAAATCAAGTTTTTGATGAAATTAATCACCTTTTTGGAATGATTTTAACAGTTCTTAATTTTTTTAAAATCGAAGTTTCATACATTTCTTTTTCACGAAGAGATCCTGAAAATAAGGACAAATTTTTTCAAAATGATCAAATTTGAAATCAGGCCGAAAATGATTTAAAGCAATTTTTGGACTCAACTGGTGTTGATTATGTTGAAAAAATTGGTGAAGCAGCTTTTTATGGTCCAAAAATTGATTTTCAAATTAAAACTGTTTTCAACAAGGAAATCACGATTTCAACGATACAACTTGATTTTTTGTTGCCAAAAAAATTTGAAATTTTTTTCACAAATGAGCACAACGAAAAGGAAACGCCGATCCTGATTCACCGGGGTTTGATTGGCACATATGAAAGATTTATTGCGATTTTGCTTGAACAAACTAAAGGAGTTTTGCCATTTTGGCTTTCACCAAAACAAATTGTTGTCATTCCGGTGACAGAAAAACACTTTGATTTTGCACAAAAAGTTCACAAAAAACTCTTTGAACTTGGGTTTGAATCTGAAATTGATCTTCGGAATGAGCGAATTTCTCGTAAAATTAGAGAGGCAAATTTGCAAAAAATTAATTTTCAAATTGTTATTGGTGACGAAGAAGTTGTAAATAACCAAATTACTTATCGTGAATTTGGTTCGACAAAAACTGAAACAGTTTCACTTGAAAGTTTTATTGAAATGCTGAATAATTTAGTAAAAAATGTATAAAAAAATCACAAAAATTCCTGATTTTTTCTTTTCTTTCATTACAATTTTTTTACCTATTGGTCTAATTTTTGCATTTTTCTCACCTGATTTTTATGGAAAAGTGATCATTTCCTACTGAATTTTGCTTTTAGTTGCAATTCTTAATTTTTTTGTTTGCATTTTGATTTCACTGATTTGAATTAGGCTAAAAGTTGTTCAGTTTTCCTTTATTTTTTACTATTCAGTCATACTTTTTTCCCTAACAGTTTTGCTTTTAACTTATCCTCTAAGTTTGAACAAAAATCTTTTGAGTCTCCGGATAATTTTGACCTGCACTACCATTTTTTTAATTATTCCTTCCCTCATGGTCAAAAAAAAAATTGAATTGCGTTTTTCAAAAAGACAATTTAAAAAAAATAAATCCAAAAAGACACATTAAGAATTATAAATTTTTCAATTTTTCTGTATGAGCCCGCTTTTTTTGATTTTTGGGGAATTACACATGAAAATGCTGTCTCACGAGCGGAAAAATTAAGAAAAATTTAGCCATTTTTTCGCTTTTTGTGGTTGTTTTTACAACCACAAAAATAAAAAAGCACCTATTTTTGGTGCTTTTTTATTCCTCAGTTTTTTAATAAAGATCAATAAAAAACTGAGGAATTTTGAATAGGTAAAAAAATGAGTTTTCAAACTGACATCGATTTTTTAAAGTAAAAAAATGTAAGTTTTTTCTTAATTTCTTCCTTTTTTTGCCAAAAAAAGGAAGAAATTTTAAATTAAATTAGTCATCAGATTTAATTGCGCGCTGCTTGACAATCACATCAGAAATGTTTTTAGGCACGACTTCATAATGATCAAATTGCATCTGGTAGGTGCCACGCCCTGAAGTCATTGAACGAAGTTGGGTCGAATAACCAAACATTTCTGATAAAGGAACATGGGCACGAATCACATTTGCCCCATCTGAACGAGTTTCTTGCTCACGAACAAGTCCACGACGACGTGATAAATCACCCATTACATCACCTGAATATTCAGAAGGAGCAAAGACAGAAACGTCCATAATCGGTTCTAAAAGTACTGTTCCTACAGCATCACGAGCGCGAGAAAGCGCTTTTGATGCAGCAATTTTGAAGGCCATTTCAGAGGAGTCAACTTCGTGAAATGAACCATCAAAAAGGGTTGCACGTACATTTATTAGCGGGTAACCTGCAAGAATTCCAACTTGCATCTTTTCTTCAAGACCTTTTTGAATTGATTTGATATATTCTTTAGGAATTTTTCCACCGACAATTTTATCAACAAACTCAAAGCCTTCTTCTGGATTAGGTTCAAATTTAATTCAAACATGACCATACTGACCACGTCCACCGGATTGTTTAATATATTTTCCTTCAACTTCAGCACTTTTTGTAATTGTTTCACGATAAGAAACCTGAGGTTTTCCAACACTAGCTTGGACATTAAACTCTCTTTTGAGGCGATCAACAATGATGTCAAGGTGCAATTCACCCATTCCTGCAATAATAGTTTGACCAGTTTCAATGTCAGTTCAAGTTTTAAAAGTTGGATCTTCATTGGCTAATTTTTGGAGAGCATTGGCTAATTTTTCTACTTCTGCTTTAGAAAAAGGTTCTAGTGATTGTGAAATAACAGGTTCAGGGAAAACCATTTTTTCCAAAACAAAATTCTTACTTTTTTCAGAAATCAAGGAATCACCAGTTGTTGTGTCTTTTAGACCAACAAAAGCGCCAATATCACCAGTGCGAACTTCATCGATTTCTTCACGGGAATTGGCGTGCATTGCCAAAATTCGACCAACTCTTTCTTTTTTACCTTTTGTTGAATTAATAATGTAAGAACCTTTGCTTAAAACTCCAGAATAAACACGGAAAAAGGTGAGCGAACCAACAAAAGGATCATTCATAATTTTGAAAGCAAGGGCAGAGAATTCTTGATTATCACTGGCTTCAATTGTAATTTCTTGTTCATCACGAAAAGCTTTAATTGGTGGGACATCCACTGGCGAAGGTAAGTAATCAATTACAGCATCAATCATTTTTTTGACACCTTTATTTTTAAAGGATGAACCACAAACAACAGGAAAGAAATCACCAGTAATTGTCGCCTTTCGAATTGCGGCACGAAGTTGTTCAGGCGAAATTTCCTTTTCTTCAAGAAGATCATTAAGAAGATTTTCATCATAATCAGCGACTGCTTCTGCAAGTTGAGCACGCATTTTCCGGGCTTTTTCCTCAAGTTCTTGGGGAATTGGAATTTCGTTTTCGTTTTCCTCTTTTTGACCATCATAATTAAAAGCTTTAAATTCAACAAGGTCAATCAAGCCACTAAAATCGCCTTCAGAACCAATATTTAGTTGAATTGCAACAGCATTTCCATTCAATTTTGTGCGCACAGATTCAATTGATGCTTCAAAATTAGCTCCTGCTTTGTCCATTTTGTTGACATAAACAACACGGGGAACATGATAATTTGTTGCTTGGCGTCAAACTGTTTCAGTTTGGGGTTCGACTCCCGATTGAGCATCCAAAACAGCAACTGCACCATCTAAAACTCGCAATGAACGTTCAACCTCAACAGTAAAATCAACGTGACCGGGTGTATCGATAATGTTAATTCTTTTTCCTTTTCAAAAAGCGGTCGTTGCTGCAGAGGTAATTGTGATTCCACGCTCTTTTTCTTGCTCCATTCAGTCCATTTGGCTAACGCCATCATGGGTTTCACCAATTTTATGGATTTTACCAGTGTGAAAAAGAATTCGTTCAGTCGTTGTTGTTTTTCCGGCATCAATATGAGCCATGATTCCAATATTGCGGTAATCTTTAAGTTCAAATTTTCGAGACATATTAACAAAATCCTACCATTTAAAGTGAGCAAAAGCGCGGTTTGCTTCAGCCATTTTGTGGGTGTCCTCTTTTTTCTTAAAGGCACCACCAGTTTTGTTATAAGCATCAATAATTTCATTCGCTAAACGAACAACCATTGTTTTTTCGTTGCGTTTACGGGCAAAAAGGATTAATCAACGAAGAGCCAAAGTTTGTTGACGCTTCAAGCGAACTTCCATTGGCACTTGATAGTTTGTTCCGCCAATTCTACGAGAACGAACTTCAGCAAGTGGAGTAACATTTTTAACTGCTTGCTGAAAAACTTCAAGCGGATCTTTTTCAGTTTTTTGTTCAACCAATTTAAAAGATGAATAAAGAATATTTTGGGCTGTAGTTTTTTTTCCCTCAAGCATCACACAATTAATTGCTTTTGTGATCAATTTGGAATTAAAAACTGGATCTGATAGCACTTCGCGAATTGGTGCTTGTTTCTTTCGTGACATTTTTACTCCTTTTGAAAATTAAAATCTTTTCATTTTTTGTCTTTTAACAAATTTTATTTGTTATTTTTCGGTTTTTTAGCACCATATTTTGAACGACCTTGTGCCCTTTTTGCAACACCAGTAGTGTCTTGAGTTCCACGAACAATATGGTAACGAATCCCAGGCAAATCTTTTACTTTCCCACCGCGAATTAGCACAATTGAGTGCTCTTGCAAGTTGTGACCTTCGCCAGGAATGTAAGCATTAACCTCAATTCCATTTGAAAGTTTAACACGGGCAAATTTTCGAAGGGCTGAATTCGGTTTTTTCGGCGTCATTGTTGCAACACGAGTACAAACTCCACGCTTGAAAGGTGAACTTATTTTTAGTTCTTTTTTATGCAATGAGTTAAAAAGTGTGTTCAACGCTGGAACTTTGGATTTACCGATTTTTTTAACACGGCATCCTTTAGATAATTGCGATATAGTTGGCATTTTCCCCTTTAAAGTGCTGAAATACAGCATGATTTTTATTTAGCTAACAACCATTTCGGTTGTATCAAAAGAATATTCTTCTGTAAATTAAAAAATAATTATAACAATTATTTTATAAATTAGTATAAAAAACCCAGATAATTTTTTCTAACAATTTTTTGCAAATTTTTTTAATTTTCAGGTAATTCAGGAGGTTTAAAAGGCCCTAGCATATCATAATAATTTAATGGATCGTAGAGTAATGGCTTGTGAATGTTTCCACTACCATCCAAATTCATTGATATAATTCAAGAAGAAGTTCCATCTGAATTCACAAAGCGTTCGGCTTTTGTTTTTTGATTGTAATAGTCCCAACTAGCTTGTGTTTCTTCAATTCCTGGTTGCGATGTTTTTCCTTCTTTATTTTTTACATAAATAATTTTTCATTTTTTACCTGAATATCGAGTTCCTCAAGAAACAGCACCAATACCTGTTTGAATTTGCAAATCAGTTGTTTTTGAATTAGCGGTTAATCGTGGTATAGCCCTATTTTGATAAAATATTCTATTTAATTCACTATCATTAGTAGTTCATTCACCATAGGAAGGTGCAGATCAAAAAACATTTGAGATGTTTTTTGGAAATTTATTAATTCTAGGAATTAATTCCTGATTTTTTCTTGTAGTAGATCCTCATTCGTTTCAGTAATTATTTCCTTCATCTATTATTGAAATAGCATCATGAGGTTGTGCTGAACTAGAATAAGGCATAACATGCCCTGGCGTTCCATAAGGAGAATTTGGCACAAATGAATAAAGATTTTGGATTGAATCCTTTGATTTTGTTTTTAATTGTAAGGAAATTGGCAGATTAACAATCTTTCCTGCTTGGTAGAAAAGTGCTTTTGCATCTTGAAAAACTTGTGGTAAATGAAAATAGCCAGTATTAGAATTAATTTTTCAATAAAGTGTTAAATATTTAATGTTTTTTCCTACATCTAATTTTGTCCTGATTGCCACTGGCGGTTCTGGAACTTTAAGAGTTTGAATATCACTTCATTTCCTTGCATTTCCAGTATTTTTGTAGATCTTATCATCGGGTTGTCAAAGATGTAGTTGAGACTTTGAATCATCTTCACCATCATTAATAATAACCTTCAACCAATCTTGTTCTTTATAAGGGGTTAAGTGCGGAAACTCACCAAAAGGATTATAATCTTTTCCGGTTGGTTGAATTAAATCATTTGGATCATAAATTGCATAACTAAATCCTATAAGTCCTGGATTCATATAATCAACATTTGTCGGCGTTACCATTGCTGCTTGTGAGGTAAGACGGAAAATAACGGATTGTGGATTAGATGAAGATGAAGATGAAGATGAAGATGAAGATGAAGAATTTGTTGGATCAAAATGATATTTTTCAACATCTTTAATAATAATTTCAACTCTAGCTCCAATTACAGATTTAAGAGTTTTGGGTTGTAATTTTAAACTAGCAATCTGACTTTCAGGATTTCATTTTAGATCTGAAAGAGTTAAATAATACTTGAAATTTCCTTTCATTGAAGGGGTATAACTAGTAATGCTACTAAAATCTTCTTGATAATCACTGTCAGAGCTAGTACTACTTTTTTGATTAGGAATCAACTTTAATTTTAAATTTTGTTTAAGTCACTCAGTATTAATTGCCGTTGCTGCTTCCTTGTTAAATTTAATGTAAATTTGTTCACCTTCATAATAATCATATCTGATTGGATGTGACCATCCACTTTCAAGTTTTACTGGAATGTTCAAAGGTGCAAAGTAAATTTTATCAGGACTACTTTTTTTAATAGGTAATCCTTCAACATCTTTAAGAAATTTAAGTAATTCTTCAGTTGGTTTAAGACCACTTATTTTATGATTGTCTTTAACTGCACCATCAAGAGGCTCAGCACTAGTTACTTCATAAATAGCACCCGGATCAAGATTTGAAATATTAAAAGTTAATTTTTTGGTTTTTGTATTTATTAAAACAGGAAGTGAAGTATTTTCAATACTTTCAGCAAAAACAGTTGGAAAAATCTTTTTATATTTTAGTACAAAAGGAACATCAGCAATTGAACTAGCTTGCTTTTCATCTTTTAATTCAATTTCAATATTTACAATTGAAGTAGAAAGGGGTTTTAATGTTACGGGGTTATTAGTAGCAAGGCTTAAATTCTTTGCTGTTGTCCGAAACTTACGCAAAAACTGTTTTGCCCCTGATTGAATTTCTGGGACAAATTCTACTGTAAGATCTTGTAAAGGAGCGTTTTGTTGATTTTGATTGCCACCACCCGAAGATGATGAGGATTTTTCAATTTTCAAAGTTAAATCTTTGTATTCAGTGTATTGCTCAAGACCACTAAATTTAAATTCAAGGCAACTTTGACTTGAACCTGTGCATTGATTTGATTTTTTTTGACCATTATTTGGTTGTTGTTGTTGTTGTTTAGTTGCAGTGAATTTAGGTGTTAAACCTGCATCATTCAGGTCTTTTGTCCATCCTTCTAGTTTGATTGTTGCTGAATCATCATCAATTTGTTTTGCTTCAATATTACTAATAAGTGGCTGTGTAATAAAATCAAGGGTGACAGAACTAGAACTAGTAGAACGTTTTTTGCGGAGTTTAGCAGCAGTTTTCCATCCAGAAGTCAGATTAGGATTTTTTACTTTTGATTTTTCATCAATTTTTAGATCAACAGTTTTGGAAGTCAGCGCTTTAATTGTGTATTTTCGCCCTGGTTCAAGAACATTATTAAATCTAAAAGTAGCTTCAAGTTGCTCTTGTTGCTGCTGAGCACCTCTCCCTCTTCCATCTCCAGATTGGGTCGAAGTTCTAATAGTTGTTGTTGAACCAATCGATTGAGATTGGTCAGTTTTTTCAAGATAAAGGGTAACAAGATCATCTTTTAGGAAAGCATCATCTTTGTCAAATACTAATTTAATTTCAGCAGAATCAGTTGTCACATCCTTTATTTCAGTTTTAACTAATTTTGCATTTTCAGCTTTTGAATAAAATTTTCGTTGAAGTGCATTTTCATTTTTAATTGGGGTGTCAAATTCGATTTTTTGTTGCGACTGTTTGTTTTTAATTTCTTCAATTATATATTGCTTTGCTTTTTTAAGATCTTTATTTACTGAAAATTTAACAGTTGAAACGCCTTGTGAAGCTGCTGTTAGTTGGGCTTCAGCTTTTACATTTTTTGAACTACTCCAGCTTGAAGGTATATATTTGTTTCCAAAAGTTTCATTAAGTTTAGCTTTTAGCTCTATTTGCTGATTATTTAGTTCACCATTATTATTGTAAAATTCAACAGTAACATCGGTTTGACCTTCTGAAACTGCTTCATACTGAATTGCTTTGACAGCATTTGCTGTTTTTAATTCAATAGTACTATTATCTCTTGGAGGTGTGACTGTTAATCTTTGTGGCAAACGCACAGCAAAATTATTTTGATCACTTTCTTTAAACAAGACGACGATGAAAATGCTGATGGAAAATCAGCAACTTTAGAATTTAATTTTAATAATAAATTTTTACAAATTCCTTCTAGTTATGCAACTATTACTATTGCCCCTGCTGAAAGTTCTTCAACACAATCACAACAAAAAGAAGTTACTTTTATATCAGAAAATCCGTATGATTCAAGTAATGGAAAAATTACTTTTTAAATTAAATAATTTGGATAGATTTCACACCTATAAAATCACCAATTTTGAAATTGGTGGTGAAAAAATTGATCCTTTTGTTGCTGCTTCTGCTGGAACAGCTAATGTAAATTTCACGCCTGTAGCGCAAAAAATTTATCTGTCTGACTTAGAAGTTGAAAATCTAAGAACGGGTGATATACAAACTTCGTCTGGTCGCGGAAAACAAGAAAACAATTTCTGAAGATGGTTCAAGAGTTTTTGGTAAAATCAAATTTTATTTTGACAAGGATGATTCTTGATTAAATAAATCTAAATTTGAAATTAAAATTAAGGATAAAATAAAGGGACTAACATAACAACAATTACAAATGCAGCAGTTAGAGAAGATAACACAAAACCGGCAACACCTTATAAGGTTGAAATTAATTTAAAAAATCAAAATCAAATCCAACCTGGAAGCAAAATTGCTTTTGAATTTAAAATAAAAGAAGTTGATCAAGTAACCAATCTTAAAGGCAAATCACCTGAAGACATTAAAATCGAAGTGCCCGAAAGACAATATAATTTGGATTATGCGCCCAAATTAGAAACAGATGTTGTGATTCCCCCAGTAATTGAATCAGTAATTGTAAATAATTTAACTGATACTTCAGCTAAATTAAAAATCAAAATAAAAGGTGATTCTAGAAATTTTGATAAAATAGTTAAAAATCCCATTGTTTTATCAATCCAACCAGATCCAAAAAAAACAAACACAAAACAAAATCCCTATTAGTTTAGTAACAACTTCATATGTTACAAGGTTAGAAGAAAAAAATAAGTCAAAATTTGAAATTGAATATGATCTTAAAGATCTTATTCCCAATGTTGAATATAAAATCCTTAAATTACAGGGTCAAGATCTTGAAATCCCGTTTGGTGAAAAACAATATAAATTAAAATTAGCGCAAAGTAGTGGCACTTCACAAACAAATGCAAGTGCAACCGAAAAAACATTTAAAACCACGTTTTCTGTACTTTCGCCCGAAAGTATAATTTTGACTCAAAAACAAAGAACTCCTTCAGGTGGTCAATCTGGTTCAGAATATCTGCCTGAAACTCTGGATTTAAATCTTGATCCTGTTTCAATGTGAAGTTTGGATAAGAAAAAAATAATGGTCAAATTTAAACCTGTTGGTCCAGATGGAAAAGATCTAACATCTGGTGATAATAATAAAGAAAGAAATTATGAATTTAATGTTAATATGATAAAGTTAAAAATCACTTGTTGCTAGTTTAAAAGCAAAACCGGTAACTGATTCAAATTCTGATTTTAATCTTTATCCTTCAACCACTTATAAAATTACACAAATTAGCTCAAGAACTGATGGAATTACACTTAATCTTGATCAGGGAGCAACAAATAAAAAAGATGATCAATTAAAATTTACAACCCAGTTGGCCCAACCGCCATTAAAAGAAGTAAAAATTTCTAATTTTTACAATAAACAAGGGCTAGATGACACTTTTGAACAACATATTTACTTTGCCTTTGATGATCCCTATCGAGCAATTGATGAATCATCAATTAAAGATTGAAAATTAATTCTTGAAGGAACAACTGATAAAAACAAGAATAATGATGCAACTGATGCTTCTTCATGGGAACAAGTAGCCAAATATGAACCTGAAAGTGCTAGTTCAAACGGCGTTGTTTTGTTTAACCCACGGGAATTAGATGCTCCAGAATTTCAATATAATGAAGATCCTGAATTGCAAAGAATTCTAGTATATAGAGAAAAAGATAGAAGAACAAATTAAAATAATTGATGGTGAAATCGATAACTTTTCTATCCGTGATGCTGAGCGAATAAGTTTAATAAAAAAACTTGCCAATTCTAATTATAGAACACAGTTTGAGCAACAACTAAGATCAGAGAGTAGTAAAATCAAGCAAGCAATTGAGGAAAGAAACAAAAGCTTGAGGCAAGACAAGAAGAACTTGAAAAAATAAAAGCGTATTTTGATTTTAAAAATCAGGAAAATCAATCTAGTACCAATGCTGTTTCTATTAGGAGACAACATCCTTATAGACGTTATTTTGCCTTCACTCTAAAAGGTGATGCATCTTGATTAAAATACTATAAAATGAGAGTTGCAATTCAATATAAATATTTTAAAGATAATAATAATCGAAGTCAATCTCAATTTGCAAAATTAATCACCAAATTAGATACAAATCAAACAGATAATAGAAATGAAAAAGAAGAAGCATATCAAAATTCAACTTCAAATCAAAGAAACAAGGTTTCTGGTATTGAAACATTAGAATTAACTGATTTTGCCAAGTATACCAACCGAATTTTATTGAAAAAATCTGAAATTAAGCCTTTAAACCAAATTGGCGCTTATATTGAAATGGAATTTGAGGATCCAAAAGGGTTGTTGAATGTTTTAAAAAACAGATTTGAAAATGCTAAAACAAGCGGAAAAGATGACCTTACTAGTTGAATAGAGTTATCATCAAAAATCTTTTTTGACAGCCAAGCAGACATAATTAAAAACCCAAGTGAATCACCAACAAAAATTAATAATATAAAGTTGATTCATCAAATGACACCGATGGTTATTTTAATTCAGTTCCAAAAAACCAGTGAACAGCTAGCAATTCTTCCCATTATAACCTTGATTTTGATGTTAGAGGGTATGAATATGATCTTAAAAATCCATTTGGACAGCTCATAAATGACCCTAATAAAACTTATGTGGATCTAATTGGTGAAATTCCAAAATCATTAGAACCAAAAACTCAATTGAAGATAAATGAATCAAATGATAAATTTTACACTTTAAGACTTGCAAAGGTTGATGTAAATTCTAGTTCGAAAACAGTAAAAATTGGCTTAATTATTACTTATTATTGGAGAACCCCTGATTCATTTTCATCAAAAATAATTAATATTTTTCCTAAATTTTTAAGTGGCGCTATTCAAAATGGAAGCCAAAATAATGATATCTTTCAACCGCTTATTCCTTCTTTATCAAAAAATATTAATTTAACATTTATGACTTCGCCAATTATTAAAAAAGAAGACCCTTATTGAGGTA